>DMDF01000207.1 GCA_003446605.1 Anaerolineaceae bacterium | reverse complement strand
CTGGAGATTCCAGCTTGTCTTGAAAAAGGAGCGCAGGTAGCCGCGCAGGTTGTGGAGGTGTTTGAGCCATGGATCAATTATTAAACGAAGACACCAATAATCCTCTGTATCTCCAGCTCCGCGAGATCATCCGCGGAAAGATTGAGAGTGGAGAGTTTATTCCCGGGGCATCCATCCCATCTGAAAATGAGTTTGCTCAGAAGTATGGCTTGAATCGCTTGACGGTGCGCAGTGCTATCCGAGCGTTGGTAAATGAGGGGCTGCTGCAACCAATTCAGGGGAAGGGTGTATTCGTAGTTTCTAAACGCATGGATCGTGATTTAGATAAATTGACAGGATTCAGACAGACTATGCGTGAACGGAATGTTGAACCATCCACCAAAGTTTTAGTTAAAGCAGTCCGTTCGGCAGGGGTTAAATATGCCCATATTTTGCAGATTGAACCTGATGACCAAATTTACTATATTAAGCGGCTGAATTATGCTAACGAGGAACCTGTTTCTATCGAGCATATTTACATTCCCTGTGTTTTGCTGAAAGATTTGGATAAGGTCGATCTGAACGTATTCTCGCTCTATGACATTTACGAATTTAACGACATCCGTTTGACCACCGCTTGGCAAACGCTTTCATTGACCACGCTTGACGCGAAAGATGCACGTACATTGAAAATAAAACCCGGTACTGCGGTGCTTCTTTTCGAATGTGTCAGCAAGGACGAACAAGGAAAGGTGATCGAATTCAGCCGTGCGTACACTCGTGGGGATACCGCCCGTTATTCCGTAAACTTTTCCAGGGTTGACCCCGGTATTCCTCGTTCGTAAAAAATATTAAGAAGAAAGGAGAAAACAAGAGCAAAATATACCCCGTTTCATTGAGAATTTTCTGGCAAAACTGCAAGGATAATTCTCCAAATTTTAAAAAGATAATTATTTTATAGGAGAGAAAATGTCTAAACAAAAAGAACTTGGACGAAAGCTGGGCGTTTGGCCCGCATTAGCTATAGCAGTTGGAACAACCGTCGGATCAGGCATTTTTGCGTCCGTTGGTGAGGTCGCTGGTGCAGCAGGTTCTCCTCTGATGACCGTACTCTCATTTGTTATCGGTGGATTAATCATTATTCCTCAAATGATGGTATATGCTGAACTTTCAACCGCCTACCCGGTGGATGGCGCTGACTACATTTACTTGAAAAAAGCTGGCAGTCGTCCCCTCGCTTTCTTGAGCGGTTGGGCAACCTTCTGGGCGAATGACCCTGTTTCAATTTCCATCATGGCACTGGCGATTGTGCGTTTCATGCAGTTCCTTGTCCCCATGAGTGATCTGACAGGTAAGCTCATCGCTGTGGTAGCAGTATTGATCTTCATGTATCTGCACCTGCGCTCTGTTGAGGTTGGTGGTGGCTTCCAGACCATCATTACCTTTGCCAAGATCATTCCATTTGTACTGGTCATTGGTCTGGGTGCATTCTATCTGCGGGGTGATTACATTTCCGCAGCTCCAGCTGCTGGTAGCCCAAGTGGCATCGCTGCGCTATTAGCAGGCATTTCTGCTACCAGCTGGTCCTACACCGGCATGGCGGCGGTTACCTACATGACTGGTGAAATGAAAGAACCCGGAAAGACCATGCCTCGTGCATTGATCGGTTCTTCCATTATTGTATTGGTGCTCTATTCCGCTCTGGCTCTGGTTGTAAGTGGTTTGATGCCATTTGACGAACTGGTTGCTTCTGGTGCTCCTCTGGCGGATGCCATCTCGCGCTTACCAGTTATTGGTCCGATCGCGGGTATCTTTGTAGCAGTTACCGGTATCATCGTGATCGTTGGCTCTCTTTCTAGCTGCATCATGTACCAGCCGCGCCTGGAATATGCAATGGCAAAAGACGGTTTGTTCTTCAAAGTGTTTGCCCACGTCAACGAAAAATATGAAACTCCCGATTACTCTATCATCATCCAATGCGCATTGGGTATCATTTTAATCTTCGCCTCCAACTTCACCGAACTGCTTGGATACTTCACCCTCGTTTTACTGCTCAAGAATATCCTGACCTTTGGCTCTGTGATCTGGAACCGCAAGAATGCTGACTACAAACCGATCTACCGTATGCCAGTATGGTGGTTGACGACCTTTATCGCTATTGCATCATCCATGATTCTGGTTGTCTCAACTTTCCAATGGGCTCCCATCCCCGGTCTGATTGCAGCGTTGATCGTTGTGGCAACCGGTTTGCCCGCTTATTTCTTCTGGGAAAAACAAAACAAAAAGAAGGAAGAATTATCAGAATAGTTTTTCTCTGAATCCCTGTGACCATGCCGTTCGGCATGGTCACAGGAACCGCTGAAATTATTATAAATATTATTCAAAGGATTTGTTATGCTAATAATCGACAAGAAAGATGTGGATTTTCTGGTGACCTCCAGCCTGGTTGGCGAGGTCCAGGATATTCTCAAGCGTGACCTACCCGTCATCAAATGTATTGTGGATACCGTTTCTAAAACCGGTATTGATCGTGTTTACTTCGTTGCTTGTGGTTCTCCCTTGAGCGCTGCTATTACTGCTACCCAGCTTTTTGATCTGTACAGCCACATCGAGTGTAGAGCATTCAGTGGCTTCGATTTCTTGGATTCTACGCCATTGAGCTTGGATGAAAAAAGTCTGGTGATCGGGATCTCACAATCAGGTGAAACCGAAGAAGTAAATCAATCTCTGATAAAAGCGAAAACCCACGGTGCACCAACGGTTGCTATTACCAACACTGCTGATTGCCCAATGGCAGAGATCACTGATCATGTGGTGGCTTATCACGCGGAAGCCATCTGGGAAGCACATTTACTGACCACCTATGCTTTTGCTTACGAAATAATTTCTCGTGTTGAGGTAGATGCTGCTGAGATCACCACGATTTATCAACAGTTGTCACAGTTACCTGCCTACCTTGAAAAAATGATTGGGGTTTTTGAAGAACCCGGGCGAGCGCTTGGTGAGAAAGCTTCCCACTGGTCTTTCATCTACACCATCGCAGCTGGTCCCCTCCTCCCGCTAGCCTATAAAGAAGGTATCATCTCTCTACTTGAATTCACATGGACGCATGGCTCAGTTCTCAACGCCTCTGAATTTCGGCATGGACCGTTGGAAGTGGTGGAAGAAGGTGTTCCATATATCTTCTTGCTTGGGACAGACGAGTCACGCCATACCACCCAGCGGGCATTGGACTTTGTAAAACGATACAGTCAGGATGTGATCGTTTTCGATTATGCGGATTACTGCGAAGAGTTGCATCCTATGCTTTCTCCCTTTGTGATGTTCATCCCCATGGAGTGGTTCTGCTACTATCTTGCGATTTACAAAGACCATAACCCTGACAACCGCCGTTACTACGGTGGTCTTGCGAATTATTAAAAAGAAAAAGGAGCTTCTCATGAAATTCGGATTATTCACCTGTGGTTATATGCGCTTTCCTCTTGAGCAGGCTTTCAAAGATGCTGCCCGATTTGGATATGATGGTGTGGAAATTTGGGGGGGAAGACCACATGCCTATCCCCCAGACCTGAAAGATACAGGTGTAAAAAATATCTTGGAACTATCTGATCGTTATGAAATGCCCATTATTGGCTATACTCCTGAGACGAACGCCTATCCTTATAACATGATGATCGGAACAGAAGCCATGCGGCGTGATAGCCTGGATTACATCAAACTATCCATGGATGTAGCGAAAGAGATGGGAGCTGAGTTTACATTGATATCGGCAGCCCATGCTGGCTACAACACACCCCGTGAT
The DNA here is from genome assembly GCA_003446605.1 of Anaerolineaceae bacterium. GTDB lineage: Bacteria > Chloroflexota > Anaerolineae > Anaerolineales > Anaerolineaceae > UBA4781. The sequence continues at coordinate 9,523 of DMDF01000207.1, read as the reverse complement.
GAATACTGGGCACGCTTGATGAAAAACATGAGGGAATTAGCCGCTTACGCTGAAAAGATTGACCATACTCTCATTCTGGAACCCCTCACCCAGTATGAATCGAATGTTGTGTGTACCGCTAACGATCTGCTGGTAGTTCTGAATGAGATCAATTCTCCAAAGCTGACCGGCATGTGCGATATCTGCCCTCCCTTCTGCAATGTTGAACCGATTATGACCTATTTTACGAAATTAGGGGATCGTGTAAGCCACATGCATATCATTGACAGCGATGGGCACAGCGATTCGCATCTTCTCCCTGGGGAAGGGCGGATTCCCCTCAAACAATTACTGCGAGAAATCGAAGAACTGAACTATCAAGGATACTGCACAATAGAACTGGTGACAGCTTATATGAACGAACCCAGTCTCTATGCTGCCGCGGCAATTGAAAAACTATGTGAATATTTGGATAATTGATTGAAATTGAATTGATGGATTGAATGAAGAAAATATTTCCGATGTATGCTGCTCAACGATCCATCGGAAGTTTTTCCATGGAGCACGGATTATGAAACATATCATCGATATCCATACCCACCCGGCTTTCTTTGAGATGATCAATCACAAAGAAGAAATGCTGGAAAAAAGACAGCAGGTTCTAGGATTGTATAAGGCGGGAACAGCTTCGCTGAATCATGTATTTAACCAGATGAAGGTGGCTGAGATTGACCGTCTTGGTTTACTGCCGTTAGATCTAACAACCCAGGCTGGTTTTGAGGTTGTCAGCAATGAAGAGATAGCAGCCATCGTTTCAGAATCCCCCGATCGATTCATCGGTTTTGCCAGTGTAGATCCATATCGCAAAGATGTGCTTGACGTGCTGGAAAGAGCGTTTACAGACCTTGGATTGAAAGGGTTGAAATTACACCCTGCCAAACAGAGGTTCAATCCTGGCGATGCGATCATGCGACCTATCTATGAACTGTGCTTGAAATATGATAAACCCATCATTTTCCATGCCGGGTTGAGCCTGGAGCCGGATGCTCCTGTTTCCTTTGGACACCCATTAGGATTTGAAGAAGTGGCTGGCAGATACCCCCAACTTCGCATTTGTCTGGCACATTTCGGTTGGCCGTGGGTCAAAGAAACCGCCGCCCTGTTGTTAAAGTATCCCAACATCTACACGGATACTGCCCTGTTGTATTTTGATAGCGCGCATGAATTTTACCAGCACGTGTTTTGCGAGGAATTGGGAAAATACTGGATCGATCGTAGTCTGCGGCACCAGGTTATGTTTGGTTCGAATAATCCGCGTTTCGAACAGATTCGTATGGCACAAGCTATTCAGCAGTTGGGTTGGCGTGATAGCACTGTAGAATTGGTACTGCGCGAGAATGCACTGGAATTCATCAGGGAGGAGAATTAATCATGTTCCATCATTCTGAATTTGTGATCTTCACGGAAAAGTACTTGCAAATGGTGGTGATCACCAATAAGGTTCGTGAAGCGGTTGACGAATCAGGCATCCAAAATGGCTTGGTGGCGGTGATATCCCTGCATACCACCACTGGGATTTCAGTGAATGAATCCCTGGAATGCTTGGATAGTGACATTGAAGAATTTCTTGGTCGTCTTGTTCCCGAAGATCATCCTTATTTTCATGCGCGTATCCTGCCTAGCTACGGCAGCACTGCCGGCAACCCAACCGGTCACATCAAAGCCATGCTGACCGGCAACCACTGCTTGTTTTCCATTGTCAACGGTAAATTGGTGATGGGTTCAGCACAGGAAATTTACCTGTATGAGTTCGATGGTCCTGCAAAAAGGACCGTTACGATCACCGTACAGGGTGAATAATTAGTTATCATTACCAGAAGAGGGAAGAATGAACTGGATTAACAATATTTTCAGAACGGAAAAGCCTATCATTGCCATGCTGCATCTCAATGCACTGCCCGGTGATCCTCTTTATGGACCACAGGATTCGATGAATGAAATTGTAAGGATGGCAAGACAGGATCTGCACAACCTTCAGGATGGCGGGGTGGATGGCATTATTTTCTCCAATGAATTCAGTTTGCCTTACCAACGCGCCATTTCCCTTGTCACCGTTTCTGCGATGGCACGTGTGATCGGTGAGCTGATGTCTGACCTCCGCATTCCTTTCGGTGTGGATGTCATTTCTGATGCACAGGCAACCATTGAGCTGGCGGCTGCTACCGGTGCTCGCTTTGCTCGCGGAACGTTCACTGGAGCGTATGTTGGCGATGGTGGGGTCCAAAATACGGATGTTTCGAAAACATTGCGCCGCAAGCATGACCTAAACTTATTCGACTTGCGACTGCTCTATTTTGTGAATCAAGAATCAGATGTCTATATCAATGATCGGGATATCCAAGCCATAGCCCGCTCCATGATTTTCAAATGCGCTCCTGATGGATTGTGTGTATCCGGTGAGAGCGCGGGTAGTGCTGCTGGTTTGGAGCTGTTTTCCCGTGTGAAAGAGGTTGCGTCACAAACCCCGGTTTTCGCGAATACCGGGTGCAATATCGACAATATTGCTGACATTCTTTCCATTTGTGATGGTGCGGTGGTGGCAACTACTTTCAAGAAAGATGGGAAATTTGAAAACCATGTTGACCTGGAGCGAGTTAAAGCATTTATGGATCGTGTGAAAGAACTGAGGAAAAACTAAGACAATTGAGTGCCTAAGTTCTGTCAGTGAGTTGAGTCGGAGTTGATAAGCGGTCATGAAATATTTTATGGGAATTGATATTGGTACCTATGAGAGCAAAGGTGTTCTCATTGATGAGAATTGTAAGATTATCGCTTCATATAGAGTCCCGAATACCTTGGAAAACCCGGAGCCACAATTTTTCGAACATGATGCGGAAACCGAATGGTGGGGAAATTTTTGCAAGCTATCCAATACGCTCATCACCGATTCGGGGATAGACCCCTCTCACATTGCTTGTGTTGGTTCCAGTGCTCTTGGGGCAGATTGTTTACCGGTGGATGAAAACTGCAATCCCCTGCGCAAGGCGATTCTGTACGGGATCGATGCCCGCGCAGATAAAGAGATGGCAACCCTGACAGAACTCTACGGACCGCAAAATATAGAAAAGTATTTTGGTCGCCCTATCTGTTCCTCTGATGTAGCCCCTAAAATATTATGGGTAAAAAATAATGAACCTGATGTTTATGAACGTACGTTTAAGTTCCTCACGGCAACCTCATATCTGACTGCAAAACTAACAGGAGAATACTTTATTGATAAATATCTGATCAATACCTTTGCACCAGCCTATAGAAGTGACGGTACTGTTGATGAAGAAGCGGTCATGTTATTCTGCCGCCCCGATCAACTGGCACTGTGTCGCGAAACCACCGAGGTGGTGGGTACGGTCACCGCTGTTGCTGCCAAACAGACAGGGTTGGCAGAAGGTACCCCGGTACTGACGGGAACAGATGATGCGGGCGCCGAAGCGATCAGCACCGGTATTTTCCAACCAGGAGATATGATGATTATGATCGGGTCTTCCTGCTATATGATCTATTGTTCTGATCATGAGGTCATTGACGAACGTATCTGGCATGATGCTTTTATTATCCCCGGAACGTACAGTGTTTCAGCCGGGACGAATACTGCTGGAACCCTCACGCGTTGGTATCGTGATCACCTATTTTTTGATGCGTTGCAGGAACAGGAAAGAACGGATCGCAATGCGTACGAGATCATGCTGGATGGTCTTTATGAGATCGCTCCAGGTTCTGATGGGCTCATCACACTTCCTTATTTCGCAGGGGAACGTACCCCCTTGAATGACCCCTTTGCGAAGGGCATGATCTTTGGACTGAAATTGAATCACACACGGCAGCATTTATACCGCTCGGCGCTTGAAGGTGTTGCGTACAGTATTGCCCAGCATTTTGATATTCTGCAGGAACATAATCTTCCGTTGAAGAAGATCATGGCTGTGGGGGGAGGTTCTCAAAATTTGCTCTGGTTGCAAATCATTGCGGATGTGAGTGGGCAGGTCATTCACCGCGCCGCGGTCAATATCGGTGCTTCGTTTGGGGATGCCCTGATGGCTGGCTTAGGTTGCGGTCACTTCCATAGCTTTTCTGATCTCTCTGATTTGATTAGACCGGATACTTTTTTTGTTCCAGACGAAGAACGAAATGCTCTGTATCAGCCATACCGTAAGCGGTTCGCGCAGCTGTACTCTTCTACACGTGATTTGATGCATGAATTGTGAATCAGAGATATATAGAAGGATACAATCCTGTTCTTTGTTTTTGGCTGATGGAAAGAACCTGTTTTCTAAATGGATATGCTTGGATAAATGACCTCATTAATTGCTCCAAGAATATCAGAATTGGATTCATCCTCTTTAATTAATACGCGCGCTAGATGGAAATAGTATTGGTGAGTCATTCTACATTCTTATTGTGGTTTAGTGCTCAACAGGAACGTTGTGACTCACCAATATATTGTGCGTGCCTTTCTTTACATCAATTTTACGGCTTTTAGATTTTGTTTAATTTCATCCCTTGTCATTTTGGGGAAAGGCCATTCAATATGATCCATTTGTACCTGTTCTGGTGTTAATTCCGGTATTGGGAAAATCTTATCAAAGTCTTCCTGTTTGTAAGGTACATCAACATACTCCCCTTGTTTTACCCAGCGCCTTTTTGTTCGGTATGTCGTGAGAACAGATGAAATCAAACTAAATAAACCTTTATTCGAGAGCGACATTTGCGGCACGGAAAGACCGGTGACCTTTCCAATTCCAAAGGTGCAGGCGGAAATATCGCAGCATCCTCCGGTGAACGAATCCACTTTCCCATCCATTGCGCGTGCACATTCACCAATCGCATATTTTTTCATGGGAAGAGCTTGAATTGTATCAATATCATATACTTTTCCTTCTGAATCAAAGTAATAGCGTTTATCATCAATCAACACCCCCTCACCGTAAAGAATAACCAGCGCAAAGCTTGTATCGCTTGGTTTCTTGGTATAAAGGTACATTTCAAACACTTGCGCCATTGCTGGCAAACATCCTCCCCCGCAAGCAAGTTCCATCTCCCTGACCATTTGCGGTGTCACTTCATCGATGCTTTTAATGGTCAATGGGTTATTCTTGGTTAATCCAACCAACATTTTAACGTTCGGGAAATTACTCTTAAAACGATCGCTCATAAGAGATTTGTCAGCCGGTCTAAATTTAACAATTTTGGGTGTACCAATAATTTCAACGTTTGGGTCGCCAAAACCTCTGCTGACGGCTTCTTTTATTAATTCGTTTTGTTCCGGGTCAAACCCCATCATCTTGGTTGTGATTCGATCTGCTTCGATGCTGTTATTACTGGCAACAATCATGCGCATATCCACAGGATCAACAGGACCAGGTGTTAAACCTTCAGCGCCGACAATTCCATCGATCACGGTGAGATCAGGTTTAAATAGATACAGCAGATCCACCAGTTTTTTATTGATATCGTAATTATGATTACGATAACGTAGATTCGCAGGCAGTGTTCCCATAGCATTTTTAAAACCGAGGGTGACGCCTGTATACAAGTTTGTTTTCATTTTCGGCACCGATACATAATAGGCTTCACCACGGACTACCTCACTGAGCAAGCGTGGGATACAAATTTCTTTCATAACTTTGGCTTTGGGGAGCATATAACGATCAATAGGCTGTTCTTCCAATACAACCAGGTCAGTGTTATAGCGTTTTGCTATCTTGTCATACCCGGCGATTTTAAAATAACTCCCTGTGCCTATTCCACCACCAGCAGATTCCGCGATGGTGATTTTGTCTGAAAACCTGGTCAGGTAATCCACAATCGCTTCGAAAACGCGGGGGTCTGTGGATTGTGGCATATCTACATTGCGAAAACCACTATTGTGATACACTCCCACCAGGTTTGGTTTAATGATGATCTTTCTTCTTCTAATCCGCTGTTTGAGGTCGATCAGGGCGTTCAATTTATCAAGTGCTTCAAATACAGTACGCCGAATTTCTTTCACGTCTGCACGTGCGTAATATGCATCCGTGCCATAATTTTTAGGTAAAGCGACATAATCGACGAGATAATCCATCGGTGCTGCTTCTTTGATCACCACAAAGTTTTTACACATTATTCTCTCACCTCACTTTTTGATTCATTCAGAGCTTTCTCAAGCGGCAGCCACCAGGTAAAACCACACATAAGCGTCATCACGATAGTAACGAAGGCAGATTTCCCTGCTCTCTTTCCAACAGCCCAGCCTTTCAGGAATAGCTCAACAAAATGCAGCAAAAACAGGGCTGCAAAGAGATACCAGAAACCTCGTGTAACCCATAGGTAGATTGCCAGGATATACAGAACGAAACAACCCGCTTGTTGAATCTTATCTTTCATGCAAACACCTCCAGTTCTTCATAACCATATCTGCCGGCTAAAAGCAGTTTCTTGCTCATGATATCTTCGAATTCATAATCTTCTCGTTCCTGCATGGAACGTGCGTTTCCTTTACAGGTGACAACACAAACTTCACAGCCCATACATTTTGATTGGTCGAATACTACCTTACCATCTACGATCGAACTTGCATGAAATCTACAGCGTTCAACGCATTTTCCACATGCGTCCACTCCAAGGCATTTAGTTTCATCCCGGCTGCAAATTTCAGGACCCTTATCTGTGCCTGCCCCGGATAGGTTATATCCCCTTATAACGCCGCAAGCTTGATCATCACAATTGCACATCACAAACAATCCAGCGCCGGAGTTGTAGCAATATAAAGCCTGATGAACGTAGCCTTTTTCATGACACTCATCGAGGATCTGTTTTGCTTCATCTGCTGTAATCTCTTTATAACCGGCACCCAGATCATTGTATATGTCAGCGCCATAGAACAAGGTGATATCTTTGATTTCAGGTTCAGTCACTCCACTCGGATATTTTTTCAATGCGATCTGGCATACACACGGTCCCACTGCTATGCGAGCACCCCTGGGTCCTTCTACATTGTACGCAAAATCCATTACGTTTTTAGAAGCATTGTGACTGACCACCAGAGCATGCGGTAAGCTTTGGGTCATCTTGCTTGAAGATAATGTTTTAAATTGGTTGATCTTTTTTTGGCGCTCTTCAGGTGTTGTGGCAGCTTCAATTCCATCGCAAATATTTTTTGCCTGGCGAATGATTGCAGGTTCATTCGCTCCGTAGATGTAGTGCATCAAATAGCGAAAAAAAGATACAGATTCTGACTTTTGCTCCAGTCCAAGAAATTGCGGACGTTCACCTTTGATATAGTGAAAATGGCTCATTTTATGACCTCCTGATCATTTTGCCATAAGGGTTTACTCTTACATGCCAATCTGGAACGTGTAAAACCAAAGAATTAAGATTTCTCTCTATTATTAGGAAAGGATCGTTTCTATTTTATTAACCTCCTTTAATTGAATTGCATCAATTGGACATGACCTGGCACAAATACCACAACCGGTGCATGTTTGAGTCGAAGTTAAGACAGGATAGTTTTTTTTATAAGCATCAATATCGTTTTTAATTAACGAAATACAATCCAGCGGGCAGGCTTGAGCACAAACTCCGCAAGCCATGCATTCGTCATAGTTCACAAACGGTCTTTTGTTAGACATAGTGAGTTTGCTCTCCGATAATTGAGTCCAAATCCAATTGCGAAATCGTCAGATTGGTAGGTATCCCGGTTTTTTCATCCCATCCAAATTGCTTCCAATGCAATCTCATCATGTCCTCAATTGGTAGACTTTTCCCTTTCAAAGGTCCTTCTTGCAAAGGTGGGTGTCCTGCTATGCGTTTGTTCATCTGAAATTGCCAGGGATCCACAGCATGCTTGATGTTGAACATTTGCCGCAATGTTTGGATTCGTTTCCCGACTTCCATGTATTCATCGGGTGTTTTATTCCAGCCGGTGGCTGCATTCAACCATTCGAATAATTGCCAGTGTTGAGTGCCCAACATCATGGCAAACAAACACCCACCTGATCCGTCGACCAGTTCCTTATAGCAGGAACCGGATACCGTTTTCAGCGCGATGGTTTCTGACGCAATATATTCATCTGCTTTCGTATAAAAACCAGGATTCGGCGCCCAGCTTACTTTTTCCCATAAACGAAGGACGTCATAATATTGCCCTGACCCAACTGTATGGCGACCCGGGGTAGGATCAACGCTGTAATGGACGCCCAACAATGGATCCATGCGTGAATCGTGCATTCCAGGCTCCTGACCTCCTGCGTGAATGGCAAATTCGGAAGAGGATTGCCCTAGTTTCTGTGCGGCTACTTTTACCCCATCTGCCAGCAGATTACCTATTCCTTCGCGAGCGATCATCTTTTTAATTAATGAAACGATGGCTTGCGAATTTCCCCATTTCAATTCCAGACCATCTGTCATATCTTTGGTAAGAATCCCCTTTTCATAACATTCCAGTGCAAATGCCACTGTATTGCCGGCTGAGATGCTATCCATTCCGGCTCGATTGAGCAACTCGTTGATATAAAAAATGGAATCCAGGTCTTTGTTCATCACCAAGCCCCCAAACGCGGCACAGGTTTCGTACTCAGGTTTATGCGATTCGCTGAATTCATTGTTTCCAATGCCTTGCATATTACATATACCACCGCAGCCAATAATGCACGAATAGCAGTGGTACTTTTTCGTCTCTCGTTCGAGAATATAATCTGGATTGATATTTTTGTAATAGTGGCGATTGTAGTCAACCGCTGATCCAGCCCAGTTCTTGATAGGGGAATCGCCGGTGGGTATACCCAATCCATTGGTCATGGATGTCCCCCATTTTTTCATGAGCATGCCCATTAACAAGCCATCAATGGGAACGCTTTTCTTCATGCCTCCCATTACCTTACCCATGAACGGGAAGATACTACCGTGCATAACTGCCGGGACATTTTGTTTGCGTATCTTTACCGCCAGTTCCTTACTGATCGCTTTCATCGCTGCTGGATCATAACAACCTGTCGGTTTTGTTCCGGCTAACACGACCGCTTTTAACCTTTTGGATCCCATCACAGCTCCCACACCAGAGCGGGCTGCGATTCTACCGCCATCATTACAGATACCTGAAATTAAAGAGAGATTTTCACCCGATGTTCCGATAACGGCTACGCTGGGTTTCTTTTTTGTGTGATTCTCTTTTTGTAGTATTTTCTCTGATTCAATGGCATCCACACCCCAAATATGTGCGGCAGATCGGATTTCTGCACCCTTGTTATCGACGTAAAGATATACAGGTTCTTGCGATGTGCCCGTAATAAAGATGCCATCATATCCACATTGTTTAATAGCGGGTGAAAAATTGCCTCCGCAATTTGAATCACCCCAACCCCCGGTTAACGGTGATTTACAGACCACCATCCAGCGTCCGGTCATGACACTGGGAGTACCTGTTAGTAAACCACTGACAAAGCCTAACATATTCTCAGGACCCAGTGGATCAGCACTGGCAGGGATATGGTTGTATAACACATAGGCTCCT
>DMDF01000171.1 GCA_003446605.1 Anaerolineaceae bacterium | reverse complement strand
GCTGAAGATCCTCTCACGGGTCACTGACCCCACGCTGGGCTTTGGGGAAATTCACGGCCGGGTGGGCTCTTTGCTCGAGGTGGGAACCGGTTTTCATCCTGAGCTTTCCGGCCGCGAGAATATCTACCTGAATGGCGCCATTTTGGGCATGCACCGGGAAGAGATCGACCGCAAATTTGATGAAATCGTAGCCTTTTCAGAGGTGGACAAGTTTATTGATACGCCGGTCAAACGCTTTTCCAGCGGCATGTACCTGCGCCTGGCTTTTGCAGTGGCAGCGCACCTGGAACCGGAAATCCTGGTGGTGGATGAGGTTTTGGCGGTGGGGGATGCCGAATTTCAACAAAAATGCCTCGGAAAGATGAGCGACGTTGCCCAGGAGGGGCGCACGGTCCTTTTTGTGAGCCATAATATGTCGGCCATTCTGCGTTTGACGCAGGAGACGATCGTTTTGGACCAGGGTAAGCTTGTCATGCGGGCGCCCACACCCCAGGCAGTAGACCGTTATCTTTCCAAAGGGCTAACGGAAGAAATGCAAAAAACCTAGCAGCCTGAAGAGGTTGCTACAGCCAGCAAGCCTTTCAAACCCATCGCCATTCGTATTCTGAATAAACAGGGTGACATTGCCGAAGTTGTTCGTTCAACGGAACCTTTCATGCTCGAAATCGAATATGAGTTGGAAAAACAGATCAAAGGGCTGCGGGTGGGCATCTATCTATTGACTACCCAAGGAGAATACATCTTTACGTCCTTTGATACCGATGATGCACGCTTGTATGAAAGTCAGACTGTTCGTGAAGCAGGTCGCTATATCAGCCGCTGTGAGATTCCCGCTAACTTATTGAATGAAGGGCGTTATGTGGTAGGAGTGAACGCCAGTACCTATATGATCAAACGATATTTTCAGGATGATCAAGCGCTGCTTTTCAATGTTGACCCGGCTGGCGCTCCCGGTATGCAGTGGATTGAAACGCGTTTAGGACCCATCAGACCTGCCTTGAGCTGGCAGATTGAAAACTTTGAAAATGGTGATAAGAAACATGGAAAATAGCGATAATTCCCAGCGAAAAACCAAAGAATTGATGAAAAATATCCTCGGTGAAATTCCCCTGACTGTTGAACTTTATTGGTTGATACGCAATCGCAGTAAAGGATTACGCAGCCGGTTTTCTCTTTCTGATCTCGAGAAGAGAATTCCAGAGCTGGTTGATTATTTACAGAAACATGAAGTCGAAAACAAGGAAAAGAAAAAGATCCTTGTTTTTGCTACCCTGCACTATTGGATCAGTCATGCCGCTTTGATCAGTACGGTTTTTTCTGGAATGGGGCATGATGTGTATTTGGGTTTTTTGCCCTATCACGATTGGCAAAATCCCATTAACCGCTTTGATCTGCGTCGCCAAAATTTGTATGCACAGGATGTTCTCAAGAAGCTCAATCCTTTTGTCAGGGCATTTTCATTTCTTAATGTCTATGCCGGTTATAAAACTCTTCCGACTGACCTGGTACAAAGGATTGAACAGATAACCAGGTTTGACAGCCAATATACACTGCAGGTCGAGGATGTGGATACAGACAATCCTGTTTACAAAATGCGATTAGATAGGAATGAAAGCGTCGCACGCAGTGCGCTTTCATGGTTGAGCACAAATAAACCGGATGTTGTTGTGATTCCTAATGGGACGATACAGGAATTTGCTGTAATGTACGAGGTGGCAAGTTATCTGGGTATCCCGGTAACCACCTATGAATTTGGTGACCAGCGCCAGCGTGTTTGGATCGCACAAAATGCAAAAGTAATGGAGCAGGAAACCGATGCTTTGTGGGAAGCTTATATGGATGTGCCTCTGGATCGAGCGGAGACACGCAAGATCCATGAACTGTTTGAATCACGGCGTAAAGCGTCCATTTGGAAGAACTTTTCTCGCTTGTGGCAGCGCGCACCAGCAAAGGGTGTGGCTCAAGCTCGCAAGGAATTGGGGTTAGATGACGAACGACCTGTGGTTTTATTGGCTACCAATGTTTTAGGTGATAGCCTGACATTGGGGAGAGAAGTGTTCACCCATACCATGGAAGAATGGATCGTACGAACCCTGCAATATTTCATGGGCAAGCCGAATGTACAGTTGGTTATTCGTATCCATCCAGGTGAAATGCTGATCCATGGACAATCGATGGTGGATGTTATCGAACATGTCTCACCTGACCTGCCGGAACATATCCATCTCATCAAGCCGGATGATCCAACCAATACCTATGATTTGATCGCAGCAGCCGACCTGGGGCTGGTTTATACAACCACAGTGGGGTTGGAAATGGCGATGAGTGGTATTCCGGTCATTGTGGCAGGGAAAACCCATTATAAGGGCAAGGGATTTACCAAAGACCCGCAATCCTGGGTGAAATACTATAAATTGATCGGGTCTATCTTACAGGATCCGCAAGGGAATCGTTTAACCGATCGTGAAATTGAATTAGCTTGGGCGTACGCCTATCGTTTCTTCTTCGATTTTCCCAGACCAATCCCCTGGCATTTGGTGAGTTTGTGGGAAGATTATGAACAGACCCCTCTTTCAAAGGTACTTTCGCCTGAAGGTAGAAAGGAATACGAAGCAACTTTCCGTTACTTGCTTGGGGAACCGTTGGACTGGGCAAAAATTCGTGATGCAAAGGAAATGTGAGTTCGATGAGCGATTTTAATATCCAGGAAGTAAAGGACTTTTATAACAGTATCGGTTGGCAGGTGACTGAAGAAGGCGTCTACCAGAATGCTCATTATGAGGATTTGCGTCCCGTCTCACGAAATTACATTCACAAATGTCATTTGAGGATCAACCGGCATCTAACCCATTCGGGAAAATATATTCTCGATGCCGGTTCAGGGCCAATCCAATATCCAGAATATCTGACCTATTCACAGGGTTATTCTTATCGTGTATGCCTTGACCTTTCTCATGTGGCGCTGGTGGATGCGCGCAAACGGATTGGTGATCATGGTCTTTTTATCGTAGCAGATGTGGCAAACTTACCCTTCAACGAGGGTGTATTTGATGACATTGTTTCCTTACACACCTTTCATCATTTACCTATCGAAGGACGGAAGAGGGCTTATAAAGAGGCATTCCGTGTGCTTAAATCAGGTGCGTCCGCAGTGATTGTGAACGGCTGGAATTATTCCCCATTGATGGCGCGCGCAAACGGTCTCATCAAACTGGGAGAAAGATTATTCCAAAGGGAGATCAGGATTGATCCGGCTGCGAAAAAAGTGCCACCGAAAAAACAGCAAACAACCACAAAACCAACTGGTACCTTTGTGGAAAAATTTGATGCCTCTACTTTCAAAAGAGAAATTTTGCCTGAATACAATGCGCGCATCTATGTTTGGCGATCGGTCAGCGTTCGATTTCTAAGGGCAGTCATACACAAAGGGTGGTGTGGAAAAGTAAGATTAGGCATTCTTTACGGGCTGGAAGAATTGTTTCCACGTTATTTCGGAGAGAATGGGCAGTATCCGCTGATCGTTATTAAAAAGAAAGAAGAATGAGGATAATAGAAATATGAACTGGAATGATAAAGTGATCCTGGTTACCGGTGGCACCGGTTCATTCGGAAAAAAATTCATCGAGATCATGTTAAAAGAATTTCATCCGGCTAAACTGATCGTATACAGTCGTGATGAGCAGAAACAGCATGAAATGCGCCAGATGGGTTTTCAAAGCGAGAATTTGCGTTACTTTATTGGCGATATTCGTGATCAGGAACGCTTGCGCCGCGCATTTCAGGGTGTTGATTATGTGGTGCATGCGGCTGCTTTAAAACAGGTGCCTGCCTGTGAATATAATCCGATGGAAGCAGTAAAAACAAATATCCTCGGCAGCAGCAATGTGATCGATGCAGCCCTGGATGCGAATGTCAAACGGGTTATTGCGCTCAGCACGGATAAAGCGGTCAACCCCATTAATCTATATGGCGCTACCAAGTTAGCTGCTGAAAAATTGTTTGTTCAAAGCAATGCGTATGCTGGTGGGCGGGAAACCCGTTTCAGTTGCGTGCGTTATGGCAATGTGGTTGGTAGCCGCGGGAGCGTTGTGCCTGTTTTCTTGCGCCAGCGCAAATCTGGTTCGATCACCATCACTGATGATCGTATGACGCGCTTCTGGATATCTCTGGAACAAGGGGTACGATTCGTGATTCGTTGCCTGGAAGAAATGCACGGTGGTGAGGTATTTGTCCCCAAGATTCCCAGTATGAAGGTCATTGATCTGGCACGTGCTGTTGCGCCAGAAGCAAAGATCGATATTGTCGGTATTCGTCCGGGAGAAAAACTACATGAGGTACTTATCTCAGAGGATGAAGCTCGCACTGTGATCGAACTGGAGGATATGTATGTGGTACAGCCTGCAGCTGCATTATGGTTTGGTCATGAATGGGAAAACCTGGGGAAGAAAATCGATGACGATTTCCGTTATGTATCCAATACCAATACCGATTGGTTGGATGTTGATGAGATTCAGGAATTTATTACACCCTTCGAGACTACAGCAGATAAATAAAGACGGAGTAATGGTATGCGAGTTCTGGTAAGTGGCGCCAGCGGTTTATTAGGTTTGAATTTCTGTTTGCGATTTGCATCGGAACATACAATAGATGGCATTGTTCACAGCCACGTTCTCACAGATCTCCCTTTCACGGTTCAATCTGAAGACCTTACTGAAGAAAAGAACGCTCGTACCCTGATCGAATGCTATAAACCAGACTTGCTGGTTCATTGTGCTGCACTGGCGGATATTGATGCCTGTGAGCAGGATCCTGATCGAGCCCGATTTTTAAACGCAGAATTACCCGGTTGGCTTGCGGAGGAATGCGAACAACACAGCGTCAAAATGGTCCACATCTCAACGGATGCGGTTTTCGATGGCACACAAGAGGGGAAATATGTCGAAACGGACGCCACCCATCCAGTGAGCGTGTATGCCCAAACCAAACTTGCCGGTGAGCAAGCTGTGCGGCAGGTAAGTTATTCAGCTTTTATCGCGAGGGTGAATTTCTACGGGTACAGTATCTCCGGTAGGCATAGTCTTGCGGAGTTTTTCCTGCGGAATTTGCAGGCTGGCAAACCCATGTATGGATTCACGGATATGGAATTCAGCCCCTTCTATGTACTCGATCTGGCAGAGACTTTAATGAAGGGTATCGAAAAGGATTTACATGGGATCTACCACGTGACCAGCCCGCAATCTCAAAGCAAATACAGTTTTGGAGTAGAAATAGCACGGAAATGGGGATTGAATGAAGAGCTGGTCTCCCCACGCTCAGTACAGGAGGCAGATTTTTTGACGGCTCCCCGCTCACTTAATCTAGCGCTTAATCCCGGGAAACTAGAAAAGGCGCTTGGTATCCAACTCCCTTCCCAGCAGGACGGGTTGGATCGCTTTTATGAGGATTATAAAGACGGTCTTGCACAACGCATTTACAATCTCAATATAGAATAGTGGTATTTGGAAGGAGAGCAAAATGACCATGAAAATTGGCAAGCACGAAATCGGAATGCAACACCCCGTGTATTTCATTGCGGATATCGCAGCCAACCATGATGGTGATCTGGAACGTGCCAAACTATT
>DMDF01000062.1 GCA_003446605.1 Anaerolineaceae bacterium | reverse complement strand
ACTACGAAATATGTAGCTTTGCATTAACGCATCGGAAAGGCGATTAACAAAAAAGCCGGCTAATAATACCAGACCCCCTATTCCTATATATCGAAATAAACCATGCCAGTTACTGTTGGTCACACCGAGAAAGAAACCAAAGATACTTCCGGTTAGGATTGGGTAAAGGAATGGGATCAGAAAATATATCCCGCTTCCGGTTGTAGTAAACGCATCAGGAAAAATTCTGAAGTAGAGCTGTGCACCCAGTGTGTTTGCCAGTAAAAAACCTACCGCTCCACTGAGAGCAAAGAGTTTTTTCCTATGATGGTCAAGGATGCTCCCTATTGCCAGACCACCCAGTCCGCCAACTAAAAGATAACTGAGTAAGTTAAGCAAATAGATCTGAGATCCATTGAATACCTGATAGAAATTCAATACATCATTGACCCCCAGCAAGGTAAAACCAAACGCAAAGGCTAGAATATTAATGGGGTAAGGTTGCTCCCAGAAAGATTTTGCAGCGAGGTGCTGATTTAGGATGCTGATCGGTGCTTCTATCATCTCACGTCCGAGGAAAAGACAAGTATGCAGAGAGCCCTTCTGGGTATGTTCTACAAGTGCTTCCTTGAACACTTCATTCATTTCGGTCCCAAACCGTTTACGAAAGCTTTTAGGATACAAACATAAACCTGCTCGGTAAATCCAGGATGCAATTCTGAACCAAATGTTTCGATGCCCTTCTTCTGGATAAATTTGCATGACTTATATCCCCTTCGGATCGATAGAAACGGACAACTGAACTAAGTCTTTCATTCTGGCAACTTCAGAAATTAATATTCTCCTTCCCAGGGAAGTTAAAGTATAGTTTTTCCGAGATCGACTGGTTTCATCTCCGCCTTCTTCGTCTTCTCCATTTCTTACAATCCAACCCTGATCTAATAACCTCTTGAGAGCACCATATAATGTTCCAGTACTAAAGGTAACTCGCCCGTTGCTGATCCGATTAACCTCTTTCATAATGGCATAGCCATGTTTCGAACCCGAAGACAGACTAAGTAGTATGAAAAACGTTGCTTCTGTCAACGGAAGAAAAGATTTTGAATCCGATTCGGCTTGCATATCATCCTCCCATTTAAATTTATATGTCACTAATCGTCATGTCGCACAACGACATATTAGCACGTCCTACAGAAAAAGTCAAGAAGGTAAATAAGACGATTGAAAAACAAGTGAGGAAATTAACAGAAAAGGAGAGGAATTTTCATTCAATCCTGATAAAGCTGAAATTGTAAGGGCGGACATGGCAAGCGAACATTTTATCAAAACTGAAGAGAGCATTTTTTACAAGGAACACCTCTATGATCAGATCATCCCCCAGGATCATTTCTTAATTTCACACTGCCACTAAATATTTTCTGGAGTCTAGCATAGACCAATTTGCACCTAAGCCTTTCACCTCAATCATTAAACCTAAAAAATACGAGAACGAACATTTATAAATACTATCAGAAGTTGAGTAAGATTTTATTTACAAAAAAAGGGGTACAAAATTCTCCTCTTTCACATTATTTAACCCTGATTAATTCATACTTTTGCGTACCCAAGCCGATCTCTTCAGCATGTTCAAGTGTATCGCGCCAGGTCACATCCGGGTGAATATGATCAAATTTATCCATGCCTGACTTGTATTCATCCTTATCGAAAAGGGCACTATTCGGAATGGAGGGAGCCTGATTAACCAGATCCACGCAAGCTCTATCGAGCGCCACAGGATCAAAAGAGGCAGCCATTCCAATATTGGGGGTAATTGCCAGATCATTGACCGCCCAACAATCGCATTCTGGGCTGATATCCATCATTAAGCTGATATGGAAATTAGGTTTCCCCTTTAGAACAGCATAGGTATATTCTGCCATCTTTTCTCCTACCGTAGCAGCATCTTGGTCGTATGCCCCGGATGCTGCTCCATAATGGCAGCTTGCAACACATTGCCCGCAGCCGATACATTTTTGATAATCGATCTGTGCTTTTTTTCGTTCATTATAAGCAATTGCCTTTTCAGGGCAATGCTGAATGCACTTTCCACAAGCTACACAATCCGCCTCTTTGATCTTAGGTTTGGATGCTGCATGCATCTCCATTTTTCCTCGCCTTGATCCGCTGCCCATTCCCACATTCTTTAATGTCCCGCCAAAACCCGTACCCTGATGACCTTTGAAGTGGCTAACACTGATGATCACATCCGCAGCTGCAATAACGCTCCCAATCTTGGCTTCCTTGACATGTTTCAGATTGATGGGAATATCCGTAGAATCCAAACCGGTTAGCCCATCAGCGATGATGGCATTACAACCCACCTCGATGCGATTAAACCCATTCAACATAGCTGTCTCGAGGTGATCCACCGCATTGGAACGCATCCCATAATAGAGAGTATTGCAATCCACCAAGAAAGGTTTCCCACCCAGATCCTGAATGTATTTTACAACCCGAGCGATATAGCCCGGTCGGATATATGCCATATTGCCACGTTCAGCAAAGGTGATCTTGATGGCAACCAGTTTATCCTTGAAATCGATCGAATCCATCTTGGCGCGCTTCATGAGCGCATCCATTTTTTCCAGCAACCCGTAATCGGGCAATACACGCATATCAGTAAAATATACTTTCGATTTGGTCATATTCTCTCCTACGTAGCATTTATATTTTGTAAAATTCTGGAGACTTCCAACGGTTTTTCCATCATGAGCATATGAGCTGCATCCGGGAGGATGGTAAATTGGGTTGTAGGGAAATCGGATTGCATACGTTGGCGCACATCCTGAGAGATGAAAAGATCGTTCTCCCCCAAGATAACCGCTGTTGGGAAAGCTGCATTTAACATAACCTCTCGGTTATCGTGGCGATCTGCCATCGCTTGAATGCTACCCACAACACCCTCTTCCTCCATCCCTTGAATTATATTCCAAGTGAAATCTTGAATGCCTGCATCGGGACACAATTTTGCCGGGAAATCCACAAGCGCCTTCTCAACGCCATCCTGTCTTACCTGCTCGATCATATCCATACGTGCCTGTTTCTGTTGTGGTGAATCGGCATAGGGGTGTGATGCCACCAGCACCAATCCCAACAATCTCTCAGGGGCAATTTCCGCTACCTCCAATGCAACATACCCTCCCATCGATTGTCCCACCAGAACCACCTTGGGTAGGTGTAGATCATCCATTAACGTAAGGATATCCCCTGCCATCTCGTTCATACTGTAGGGGGCTGGTGGGATCGGGGATAATCCATGACCTCGCAAATCAGGCAGAATAACCTGTTTGTTAGTAGCCAGAATTGGAATCAACCGGTTCCAGATGGTGTGATCCAGCGGGAAACCATGAATACAAAGAATAGGGATTCCCATTCCAAATTCTTCATAATACAGTTTCACAGGCATGCATTACTCCTTTCGATCCAGTGTTTTTTTTACCCACGCTTGCGCTTCATCCTTTGAGTGAATCACACCGGCAGCTTGTGCTTCTCGCATTCTCTCAATAAGAGACCCCATATTCCTACCGGGTTCCATCCCGAATTCAATTTGAAGATCATCTCCATTGAGAAATAACTGCGGTTCCACCAGAACATCAAATTGTTCGAACCAGCCAGCCAGAACCAACTGGCAGCGGGTCAACCCTAATTGCCAGCGTTCTGCCGGAATCGCATCCCCATAGGTCGCTAAAAGGTCTGCAAGAGAGAAGAGCGCCACCAGCGGGCTAGTTTGCGTGGCATGTTTGAAAAATTGATATAATTGCCTGTTCTGCTCAACTTTGTCATCCGTTATTATTACATCATGCAGAAGCATGTGAGAAGCTATAAATCGTTTCAACCATTGAATTTCCATTCGGCTGAGCGCTAGCAGCCTGGCGCGATTTTCAATGGCACCAGCGCCCAGTCGGGCATGATGGGGATATTTCTTCCTTCCATTGACCATGACAATGTTATCCATCGGTTTTCCAATATCATGATGCAAGGCGGCAAAAAGAAACAGCGCTCGTTGAGATCGTTCCCCGGAAAAGTCTGTTTTGAATATAGATTCCAATCCCGGTTTCCAATCATCTATCAGACGGAAAACATCTTGCAAAGCTTCCGGGAATTCGCCCACATGTCCATTGTCTTCGATATGATCAACCATTGCTTCGCAATAATTCATAGCATGCAGGGTATGCTGCCAGCCATCAAATATGTGCGGACCATTTTGAGTAAATTCCACTAACCTGGCTGCTTCGGGGAGAAGTGACGGGAGCAGATCCAGCTCTCGCAACATCTCCATTGCCAGAGTAGTGTGATGGTTTTCTAATATTTTAAAAAGTTCATCGCGCTTGCGCTCCGCAGAAATGGTTTCAAGACCAGATTTTGCATCCGTAATCCAACATTTCACCTCATCAGGTATCCCCAAGCCATACCCAACCGCAAACCGAACACTACGGATCACCCGCACAGGATCATCCAGAAAAGAGCTGGGGGAACACGGGCGTAATATCTTTTTCTGCAGATCCGAGCCTCCGCAACATGGATCAATGAATACGTCAAAAGGAGATGCAATATCCCAGGCGATGGCATTCATACTGAAATCCCGAGAGCGCAGGTCCGTTTCCAGATCGTTCTGGTAAACCGGAGCGAAATCGAAGTAATTGCGCACTCCATCTTCATCTATAAAAATCACCCGTGCATAGCTGCGTTCTTTATCAAGAATGTAAAATGCACCATGGACAAAATCAGCCAGTTTCCGAGCGATGGAGAATACATCCCCCGTCACAATGAAATCGAGGTCATGGGAAGGTATTTCCAGAATAGCATCGCGCACCGATCCCCCCACCAGGTAGATGGGACCCTGATCCAAAGATAACAGGAAGGGGAAAACAAGCTTTGCCAGCTTGTTTTCCTGAAAACTAGCGTACATCATTTTGGTCAAGCGTCATATTTCTCAAGATCAACAACACCCACAAAAGGTAGATTCCGGAACAATTCATCCAGATCCAGTCCATAGCCAAACACGAATTTATTGGGGATGGCAAAACCGCGATAGCGGATGGGGACTTCCACCTCGCGTCGTTCTTCTTTATCCAGCAAGGTGCAGATATTCAAACTGGCAGGCTTTCTAGTTGAAAGCAGCTGCATAACAGAAGAAAGGGTATGCCCGCTATCCACAATATCTTCCACGATCAATACATCGCGGTCGCGAATGTCAGTCATCAGGTCCATTTTAATGCGCACAGCGCCTTGTGATTCACGCCCTCCCATACCATACGATGAAACTGCCATGAAATCAATCGCATGGGGAATGGTAATATGGCGCATCAGGTCGGTTAAAAAGAGCACACCTCCGCGTAAGATGCAGATCAATAACAAAGAATCTGAATTGGAATAATCCTTACTGATTTGTGCCCCAATTTCAACAATACGTTGCTGCAGCTGCTCTTCGCTGATCAGCACTTCTTTCAGATAATATCGATAATCCATCATAGTCTTCAGCTCCTGGGCACCACATGATGCTTTCTACAGCGTGCCTCGTACATTTCCGCTGCGCCAACGATCACAACCGGGTCATGATAATGTGCCGGTTTCCCATCCACCAACCGCTGTGTTCTGCTGGCAGGTTCGCCACATACCATACAAATCGCCTGGACTTTATCCACCTTTTCTGCTTTTGCCATCAAGGCAGGGATACAACCAAATGGTTCACCACGGAAATCCATATCCAGACCAGTTGCGATCACCCTGATACCTCTTTCAGCCATCTCTTCGATCACGGATATGATGCCTTCATCCAAGAATTGCACCTCATCAATGCCTACCACCGTTGTATCATCCTTTAAATTCTTCAACAATTCATCAGACGAATTGATGGGAATCGCTTCATAATCCAACCCGGCATGGGATGTAACCTTTTGTTCGTCATAGCGGTTATCGATCTTCGGTTTAAAGACCTGTACTTTCTGTTTTGCAATGACAGCCCGCCGCAGCCGTCTGATCATCTCTTCCGTCTTACCACTAAACATGGAACCGCATACCACCTCGATCCAACCGGAATTTTGATCCATCCTTCACCTCTCTTTGTTATCAAAATACTTTAACATTGATTTTACAATATCTCACCAGTCCTGATTATTTAAACACAAAAGGAGCAGATGGTATGCCGTCTGCTCCTCCTTGGTTGTAAGTTTTTTAGACGGTTATTTCTTCCGCCGCTTCCGGGATGGTATACCCAAACTGGCGCAGCTTCTTTTTGATATCGATTAGAGTCTTGCGACCAATATTGGGAATTTCAAGGATTGGTCCTTCACCTGCTTCCAATTTTACCAACAAGTCACCGACATTATTAATTCCGGCTTCTGCCAGGGCATCGGTTGCACGTTTACCAATTTCAAGTTCTGCAATCGGTCGAGTGGGCGATACCTTTTCAGCAGCTTGCTGTTCTTTTTCTTCCAAATATTCCTGGCGAGCTTGAAGCTTCTTGTAAAAGCGATCAACTTGACCTTCGATATCGATCAAACGAGCCTGTTCCCCCGTGAAGAAGGGATGGCAATTCGAACATACTTCTGTGCGAATTTCTGGTTTGGTGGAACCTGTCTTCCAGGTGTTCCCGCAAGCACAAGTCACAGTTGCTTCAGGATACCATTTGGGATGGATGTCTTTTTTCATGGTTTTTCCTCATTCCATATCTTTCATCCAGCGATTACTCGTTGGGAAATACGCTTACTTTTTTCTGCCCATTGGGAAGCGTGTCATAAACGACCTTGCCTTCAATTGTTGAGAAGATCGTATAATCCTTGCCCAATCCAACATTATCACCTGGTTTAATTTTCGTCCCACGCTGTCGAACAAGGATATTCCCTGGAATCACCTGTTCACCACCGTACCGTTTCACACCCAGGCGTTTTGATTTGCTATCACGACCATTTCGTGAGGAACCGCCACCTTTTTTATGAGCCATAATTCACTTCCTTCCTGCTTTTCTTACTTTTTCTTATCAGTCTTGGCTGCTGGTTTAGGTTTTGCAGTCGTTTTAGCAGCAGAACTGGTTGTCTTTTTTGCAGTTGTTGATTTTGCAGCACTGGTCTTTGTTTTGGTTGCAGCCGTCTTCGCAGTGCTAGTTGTTTTCTTGGCAGATGCAGCCGGCTTGGTTGTGCTGGTTGTTTTCTTGGCAGTTGTAGCCTTCGCAGAAGCGCTGGGCTTTGCTGCAGGTTTCTTTTCCTCAACCTTCTCAACAGGTTTTTCAACTTCCACAGCCTTTGCCTTCCCGGTAAAGGCGATCGAATCCACCATCAGGCGTGTATATTGTTGGCGATGCCCTGTTTTTACACGATAGCGTTCTTTCGCCCGGTACTTGAAGACAATGATCTTTTTTGCCTTGAAATGCGAGATCACAGTTGCATCAACCGATGCCCCTTTGATGAAAGGTGTTCCAACCTGTGTGTCTTTTTCGTTTACCAGGAGAAGGACTTTATCGAGGGAAATCTTCTTACCTACTTCAGCGGGAAGGTGATCCACTTCTACATAAGCACCTTCAGTAGCTTTGAACTGCTTCCCACCACTTTCAAATATTGCATATAACATTATTTTCGCTCCTCAACCTTCACTTCACCGCTTCATGCGCGCTCTACACGCCCAACAGCGGGGAAGTTGGGGATACATGAATTTACCCCACTTCTTTCCGGGGCAAGCTGGAGAATTATACATTCGCTTATTCTACATGTCAACCTGAAGAGTAGAGATGAGTAGAGATGTTGAAGGAATGCTGTATATTTCGTGCTCCACAGTAGATCACATTAATTGATTAATCGATCCTTACAAGCCTTATCTCTTGCACAAATCCTACTATTATTGCTCAGATTATTAATACATGTTTATTCTAAACTTAAATCTTTTACGGAATCTCGTATAACCAATTTAGTCTTAAAAACTCTTTGTGTAACTTCGGTTTTCCCACAGAGATGATCTACCAACAAATTAGCAGCAGCCTTCCCTTTCTCTCTTAGCGGTTGAGAGATCGTGGTTAAAGCAGGACAAGAAATCTTCGCATAAGGAACATCGTCGAATCCGGTCACCGACACATCACGGGGGATTTTAAGACCTTTCTGATTTGCAGCTAGAATTACACCAAATGCAATGACATCACTCATGGAAATTATACAGGTTAGGGAAATATCTTGAGAATAGAGGTAATTAAATCCTTCTTCTCCCCCACGCATTGTACTTGAACACTCATGATACTTAATAGTTGGATCGTTCAAGGACAATCCATATTCACTCAATGCTTCTTGAAAACCATCAATTCTACCTCGCAGTGTACCCGTATATTCTTCGAATTTACCCATCTTCCCAGAACGAATACCCAAAATTCCTAATCTTCGGTGTCCTTGCTCTAGCACATATTTCATTATGGAATATGCCCCTTTTTTATCAGTAATATTAACTGAAGAAATACCATCAACCGAATCGGTATCTACAATTACAAAAGGTACTTTTCTTTGCTGGAGTATTAAAATAGTTGATTTATATAACTCTAATCCCAGGGTAATAAATCCGTCCACTGCCGTTTTTGCAGCTGCCCTCTTTACGCTTCCTTCAAAAGGTGGCACAAGCAGAATTGAATATCCTTCTCGTAAACATACTTCCGCTACACCTTCAATAAATTCCTCCATGATTGGATTACGGATTATCTCCGTGATTGGTTGGGGAACTAAAATTCCAATCACACCGGTACGTCCTGTCAACATGCTGCGAGCTATTGGATTCGGGACATAACCAAGTTCTTCTGCTACTTCAAGAATCTTTTGAACAGTCTCTTCGGGCAAACGATTGGGATTATTGTAAGCAAAAGATACTGATGTTATCGATACACCCGCCTTTTGCGCGACATCCTTTATTGTTACTCGCGACATTTTAGTTTTCCTCTATGGGTATTCCCATTGGAAATAGTATAAGGCTTTTTGTAGAGCCTAAATGTTCAATATATACTTGCTTATCTTTGGAATAATATTTTTCTCCCGTTATCAAATCACACCATATTATATTATCCGGTAGATCCGTTCCCTGGTAGCGTATTTTAATGTCATGATAAGCTTTTCTGGGATTTAAGACGACCAAAACGATATCATCATAATATTTCCGTTGGAACGCATAAATTCCATTAAAAATAAAGACGGGAAGAAAAGATCCTCTTCGAAGTGCATCATGTTCCTTGCGAGCTTGAATTAATTTTTTATAGTATTTTCTAATTGAAAGATTCCAATCGCATTCATGCCCCCACGGCATACATTTACGGCAGTCTGGATCATTTTCTCCTGTCAAACCAATTTCATCGCCATAATAAATCATCGGCGCTCCAATATAGGTCAATAAAAACGTGATAGCTAATTGTATTCTATTAATTTCCTCATGGCATTCAGTCATAATCCTCGGGGTGTCATGACTACCTAATAGGTTTAATTGTCCGTAAATATTATTTCCAAAAACTCGGGATTGCATTTGTAACTCATAATTAAAATCTTCAGCATCCATCCTGTCATAGACACAATAATCCAGGATACAGTTTCGAAGCGAATAATTCATGATTCCATCAAAAGTATCCTCTTGTACCCAGATAGAAGGATCCCGCCAAATTTCTCCAACTAGATAAATATCTGGGAATTCTGTCTTTAATTCTTCTCTAAATTGTTGCCAAAAACTGATGGGTATCTTCCAAGGGACATCCAAACGCCAGCCATCAATTTTATATTCTTTGATCCAGTATTGGGCAACATCAAGTAAATAATTTCTTGCATCCGGGTTTTCTGTATTTATTTTCGGAAGATACCATGTGCCACCGCAAGATTGATAATTCACTTCATTCTTTTCGATAGGATAAGAATAGACATTAAACCAAGAATAATATTTTGAATTTTTACCTCTTTCTTTAACATCATTAAAAAGAATAGAATCATAACCGCAGTGATTAAATACACCATCCAGAACAATGTGCATGTCTCGTTTGTGAATTTCCTCTACGAGATTTTTAAATTCGTGTTCATTTCCAAAGTTTGGATCAATTTTAAAATAATCGTAGGTATCATATTTATGATTGGATCGCGCTTTAAAAATTGGCGTTAAATAGAGTGCATTAATTCCTAGGTCTTGTAGATAATCCAATCGATTTGTGATCCCAATTAAATCACCACCAAAATAATTATCAATTGTTGGTTTCGAACCCCATGAAGCTATAACAGCAGGATCATTGGATGTATCCCCATTTGAAAATCGATCGGGGAAAATTTGATAAAAAATTGCATTTCTTACCCAATCCGGAGTATTAGTATTTGTCATTTGAGCCCTGTCCTAGATAACCCTGAAATATAGTATTTTTGACCAAAAATAAATATCAAAACAGGTGGTAAAGAGGCAATAACGGTACCTGCCATCCAGTATGTCCATTCAGTTAGATATTGTCCTGTAAAAGCCTGTAAACCAATTTGAATTACTCGTAATTCGGGTTCATTGGCAACCAAAAACGGCCAGAAAAAATCGTTCCAAATATATAAAAAGCTGAATATCGCTGATGTGATTACAGAAGGAAGACTCATTGGGACAACGATCTTCCATAGAATATGCCAATGAGAAGCACCATCCATTTTGGCAGCATCAATATAATCATGTGGTATAGAGATAAAAGATTGTCTTAAAATCATAATAGAAAATGCATCCGCTAATCTTGGGATTATCAATGCCTGATATGAATTTAACCAACCAAAATCGTTAACTAACAAATACATTGGAATAACAATCGCATAAAAAGGGATCATCATGGTACTTATGTAAAGAAAATAAATAAAATCTCGACCTTTAAATTTGATAAAGGCGAAAACATAAGCAGCTAAAGATCCGAAAAGGATTCTACTAACTACAACTACAACAGCCACAAAGATAGTATTGAGGTAATATTTTCCAAATGGAGCACCATTCCATGCTTTTGTATAATTGGAAAAATCAAAGGTTTTAGGAAAGAGGTAAGGTGGATCACTAACATGTCCTCTTTCCTTCAACGATGCGGTAATCATCCACAAGTAAGGTAAAACCATCAGAAAAACCATTGAAATGGTGATCACCAACAGAAAAGCCTTGTTGATATTTTTTTTGTTTTTTTGCATCATCTATCCTACGCGACATCTTCATTGGTTCCGAATCCAACCAGTCGCCACTGAATTATTGTAATCACCATGATGATCACGAAGATAATAACGGAAATAGCAGATCCTTTTCCCATTTTAAAAAGGGTAAAAGCATCTGTGTATAAGAATAAGCTCACCACCTCAGTAACACCGGCTGGTCCGCCTCTGGTAGTAATCAAGACCTGATCAAATACCATAAAAGCATCCATAAGCCCCAGGGTAATCAACATCAACGTTGTTGGAAGCATCTGTGGAATAGTCACATATCGAAAAGTCTGCAAAGTATTTGCCCCATCCATCTGGGCAATTTCATAATATTCACTGGGTATATTCTGTAAAGCGGCTAAATAGATGATAATCGTGAAACCTAATCGGCGCCAAATTCCCAACAACATCAAGGTAAGCAATGCCCAATCTGGGTCTGAAAACCAGTTTGGTGGTGAACTAATAAAATTGCGTAAGATCGTGTTAATAAAACCATAAGTTGGATTGAAAAGGATTATCCATACCATAGCAGCCACAATGGTGGGTGTTACCGTTGGTAAAAAGAATAACCCCCTAAAGAATGTCTTAAACGGTAAATTTTTATTGTTCAGAATAGTGGCTATTAATAGCCCTAAAATAATACTGATAAACGTAACACTAAATGCATATGTAAATGTCACCTTCAAGGAATTCATAAAGCGTGCATCTGATAATAATTCCTTGTAATTTTCTAAACCAATGAAAATTGGTTCTTTCGAAGGATTATTCCATTCAAATAAACTTAACCTGAATGCTTTGAGTATTGGGTAAAAAACAAAAACAATAAACACCACTGCCGATGGAAGTAAAAAGATTATTGCAGTAAGCGTATTATTTCGTTTTCTAAAAAACGATTTGAACATAAATAACCTCAAAATTATTAATGAAAGCGGCTAATGGGAATAAATGATTAGCCGCTTTTCACCTAACTCTGTTTATTGTGCAAGAATCTCATTCACTGCTTTTTCTGCGGCTTCCAAGGCTTCAGCAGGTGTAGATAATCCTAAGAACGCATTTTGAATTTCGCGCGAGAATGCATCTGATATTTCATTGTACAGAGGTGTTGCAGGTCTGGTATGAGCGTATTGCATACCTTCGACAAATGGCAGCATTCTTGGCTCTGTTTCATTAATCCATGAAAGATACTCTGAGTTTTCTCCAACAGATTTACGAATCGGCATGAATCCGGTCGCCATATCCCATTTTAATTGAATTTCTGAGCTTGTTAAATATTTCATGAATTTCCAAGCTGCTTCCTTCTTTTCCGAATTCGCAAACATTAGAACTCTTTCACCGCCAGTATTAGTTGCAGATACACCACCTTCTGGAGCTGGAACTAAAGCAACACCCCAATCAAATGGGGCATCTTTGCGATAACCAAACAGCCATGAACCGTCCAATTGCATGCACGCCTTACCTTCTCCAAATGCTCCCCAGGGTCCAGGTATCGAACCGTTTCCTTGCAGCATATCAGAAACGTAGGTCAATGCTTCCAACCCTTCCTCGGTATTAAATGCTGCTTTTGTGTTATCCGCATTCAGGAATTCACCACCAGCTGCCCACAACCAAACCTGGAACTGCCAGGTGATACCTTCTCCCGTAGGCTGGGTATAATACTCGAAACCGATGACGCCATTATCAATATCCTGACATTGTTCTGCGTAGGCTTGCATTTCTTCCCAAGTTGTAGGAGGAATTTCAGGATCCATTCCTGCCCTTTCAAAAAGGTCTTTGTTCCAGATTACCTGCATATTGTTGGCACTCATAGGAAGGGCAAAACGATTTCCATCAATAACATCGTATTCTAATTGTAGCGAATAAAAATCTTCAATATCAAAATCGCTATCACCAGAAATGTATGCATCCAATGGTTCAACTGAATTAGTTGATACCAACCAAGGTACCCAAATCAAATCTACGGTTACAACATCGGGCAGAGTGTCAGAAAGAATGGATGTCTGCAACAGTGTTTTATATTCATCATAGCTGGGTTGAACTACAACCTCCACCTGAATATCTGGGTTGGCATGGTTGAATTCTGATACTAGTGTTTCAAGCATTTCAGCATTAGCCTTATCGTACTGGTGCCAGAAAGTGATCTGGACCGGCTCAACTACTTCCTCTTCTACTTGCTCTGATTGGGGTTGTTCCACTTCTTCGGCTGGAGTAGTTGGTTGACATGCGCTGAACACAAAAGCAATGATGATCAGCACAAGCCACAAGAACCTATTTTTCTTATACATTTATTTTCTCCTTTTATATGTTTCTTTAATAGGGATTTTCTATATTTAATTCAATAAGAGCACCTCCTTCATCATAAATGGTTATTCATTTTCTAGTATTCAATATCTTTTTTAAGGAATTAGTAAATTGTTTTAGTAAATCGTTTTAATTATATAGGAAACAATCTTATTTTGTCAACTTTTTATTGTATTTTTATTAAAAGGGGATACAAGAAATAAATAGTCGAATATTGTTCAGGTCTGAATCATGAAATTAAGCCCATAAAAATAAACGAACTTATAGTTTATTTACAATCAACTCGTCTTTTCCGCTGCTTTTTTCAATTTCCTGACTTCATCAATTCGGACTGTGATACCCTGTTCATCCATGCAATCCAGAAAAGCCAGAGCGTATTTACGGCTGGTTTGGAACAAATCGCGAAATTGAGCAAGGGTGATTTCCCCGTTCTTTTCGAGGAATTTGACCAACGCATCTTTCATCTCGATAAATTCCTGCTTTCTGAAAAGAACCGTATCCGAAACAGCTACCAGTTCTCCGTTAAATAGGAGGGCTTGCAACAGATCTGCTCCCGTGAGGGTTTTTATTTCCTCTATTGAAGGAGGTGCATACGGATTTTGCTGGATCAACACATCCAGTTGTTTTATTTTTCGTTTTTCCTTTTCAGCAAGTTCTATATCCACGCCCTTGAAACACAGAAATCCCTTTTGGTAACTCCACTCTGCTCCAAAGATACCCTGTGTAACCATCGATTCAAGTACACAACCTTGAACACCTAACTTCTTTGCGGTTGCCGAAAGCAACAATCCGGGCATGAGGGTGTTGCGGTGATGCAACTCCTCCAATTCCTTGTGCAATTGACTTGCCGTTTCCTCTATCTTGCTTTTCACAGAGACAAAAACGGTGTCATCCTTTGGTGAACAATTTACCTGAAATTGAATGTATTGTCCGGTTTCTTGCAGTTCGTCGATCGCTTTCAAGATATCCAATCCCTCTTTTTCGAGGGCAATTTGTAGATCCTTCACACTCACAGCCGCTCTATCCTCTACCAGTAGAGATAAGATCGCCAGAGGGGAACCCGAGCTTAATGCGCTGAGGTTTTTAATGGTTTTCTCAGTAAATCGTTTATATTTTCTGCGAGATACCACATTGATGACATACCCACCGCCTATAGTTTGCGGGGGTGATGGGCGCCTAAGAATAAAATGATCTCCTTTTTTTATCACAATTGGTTCCGATAATTCAAATTGAACAAACCCGCCGCCCCCGGGTTGTATCACATCCAAACCAAGGGTGCGAACACGCGCCATCACCTCGGCTGTTCCATGGTAAAACTTGACCCAATCGTTATGCTTCAAACCATCAGCAGCAGACAACAAGCGAACCTCTCCATCTAGGCGTGTAGTTGTGCCTAACGTACCTGGCTTTATCACCACATCACCGCGCTTGATCTCTCCAACCTCCACACCGCTGATATTGAGAGCAACACGGCTGCCAGCCAGCGCTTTCTGCAATTTTTGTTTGTGCGTTTGAATACCACGAATCCTGCCATGCTTTGAAGATGGGAGAATTTCCACTTCGCTTCCTAACTCCAAATTTCCATCAAGAAGCGTACCGGTAGCAACCGTGCCAAATCCTTTGACGGAGAAAACGCGATCAATGGAAAGGCGCGGAAAACCATTTTCGTTCTGTCTTTCGACTGTTGACAGCACCTGCTGAAGCGCCTCCAGCAAGTCATTGATCCCCTTACCAGTTACAGCTGAAACATGCACGAAAGGAAATGCTTGCAGGCTCGTCCCTGATATAGAATCACAGATTTCCTGCTTCACCATTGCAAGCCATTCCTCATCTTGCACCACATCCATTTTCGTAATGGCAATGATCCCTTTATCTACCCCCAATAAATCAAGAATCTGAATATGCTCTGTAGTTTGAGGCATTAACCCCTCATCTGCAGCCACAACTAGAAGAACGGCATCAATATTCCCCACACCCGCCAACATATTGCTGATGAAATCACGATGCCCGGGCACATCAACTATCCCAATTTCATCCCCACCTGGCAATGTAAGCCATGCAAAACCGAGGTCGATTGTCATCTGGCGTCTTTGTTCTTCTTCCAATCGATCGGGGTCAATCCCCGTTATTGCCTTCACCAGAGTCGATTTTCCATGATCGACATGCCCGGCAGTTGCGATGACATATCTCATAGGTTATCTATAATACCCTTTACTTTCCTTGAAGGGCATCAAAGGCTTCTTTCCAGTTATTTCCCATTTTGATCAAACTAAGCATGCCCTTTTGTACTTCCTCCCCCATCAAACCCAACAATTCTTGAATATCTTTTAATTCATCTTCAAGGGAGGTCATTCGTGTTTTCAACTCATCCATCCGATTGACAAAAGCACTTTGCTTTTCCTCATTGATCAATGTAAAGTTCGAGAAACTTTTATCCAAATTAGCCTTCAATTCATCCCACTCTTTTTGATATTTAGTCTCAAATAGCTGGTAGAGTTCTGATATTTCTTTTAATCTACGTTCATATAGGCGGGTGCTTTCCTCAAGACTATTCCTGAACTGGGCAAGCTCTTTTTCCTTCTTCTCAAGTTTATCCAGCATGGGAGCGATGGGCTGAATTTCTTCTGCATTCTTTCTTTGTATTTCCTCAAAACGTGCTTCTCTGTTTTTCTGATTGATCTCTTGCTGTTCGATGAATGCATTCTGTGCCAACTTGCGCTGTGTCTCAGCTGTTTTTAACTCTCCAAGCTGGCTTTCAATTTGCTTCAAATCTTCTGTAAAAGCAGAAACTTTGCTAATTAAATCAATCTGTATTTTGGGAAATTGAGAAATGTCATCGCTAATAATTTCCACTCGCTTATTGATTGCCTGGATATCTTTTTTATGGATTTCCTGATTGCGTCGTATATCCTCATCTTTTTTAAGTTTTTGTGCAACACTCTGTTCTATCTTTTCAACCGTCAAAAGAATATGTGATTCCTCTTCTACATATTGCTGGATTTTCTTATCTACCTCACTTCTGATTTTTCCATCCATCCGTTCAATTTTCTCCGTAAGGGATCGAAAATCAGTTTGATACTGCTCGCTTTGTTTTTCCCGCTCCTGTCTGAGTTCCCCATCAAAATTGATAAATTTATCATTTGTATCTTTGCGCACCTTTTCCAGCGCCTTATCATACGTTTTCAACGAGGCAATAGTTTTTCTCAATTGGTTAATATCATCTTTCAAATCATGATACTCAGCAGGTAATCGCTCAATTTTATTATCCAAATTAGCGACCTGATCACTGAGAGATTTAAAGCTCTTGTCATACCCTTTTACCTGTCTTTCAAGAGCATCGATTCTTTTTACAACTGTTTCCAAATCCATCATTCACCATCCAATCTCGTTTGCGCTATAACAAAGGAAATATCTTCGCAATCATATCAGCAAATCGCCCATAAATAAAACCAGGGAAAATTCCCAAAATTAAATTCAAGAGCATGATAAAAGCCACATAAATTCGGTCAGAGCTAACTTTATTTGGGATTGAAAGTTTTTTGTCTGAATGCAGTATCAATCGTAATAACAATCGTACAGCTGATAACATCAAAAAGAGTTGTCCAAGTAAAATTGCTGTAATGATAAATTTTGTGCTGGGAAGAGCTGTACTCACCAAATTCAGCATTGGTGCGAATCCTGAAAAAAGTGGAAAACCGACTAATGAAAATATTCCACTTAACAGTAATGCCGCATAAATTGGATTTTCATAGAACATTCCATTCAATCCACCAATAGATTGCATACTGCTTCCACCACTCAATTGATGATACCCTACTGAGATAGACCAACATGTTATAACGTACACCAGAATCCACATACTCACCAATTCGGTGGATACCTTCGGGATAAATCCCGTTGCGCATAATAACAATCCAATACCCATGATAAATATAAAAGCGAACATCCGGTTTAAGGATTTCTGG
>DMDF01000031.1 GCA_003446605.1 Anaerolineaceae bacterium | reverse complement strand
CGCCGGTGTTCCCTTCAACCGGTTGTGGTCTTCCGGCTTGCCCGCTGTTTCCATGGCTGCACGTGCCATCCAATGCGGTGAGGGGGATGTATTCATAGCCGGTGGGGTAGAAAGCATGTCGCGCGCACCCTATTCGTTACCCAAATCCGAACGCGCTTACCCTTTCGGTCATGCCACCCTGTGGGATACCACCCTCGGTTGGCGCTACCCTCACCCCGAATTCGTCGAGAAAGGCTATACCATCGGGCTGGGGGAGACAGCGGAAAACCTGGCGGAACAGTATCACATCAGCCGTGAAGCGCAGGATGCTTTTGCCCTGCAGAGCCATCAACGTGCCGTTGCGGCGATCGATAGCGATAAGTTTAAGGAAGAGATCCGTGTGGTACCGGTACCCCAGCGTAAAGGGGATCTCATCCTTGTCACACCCGACGAACGCCCCCGCCGCGACAGCAGCCTGGAAGCGCTTGCCCGCCTGAAACCCGCCTTTAAAGAAGGTGGAACCGTTACGGCGGGGAATTCCTCCGGATTGAACGATGGCGCAGCCGCCCTGCTGCTGATGAGCGAAAGCAAAGCACAGGAATTACACCTGCAGCCCATGGCACGCGTGGTCGCCAGCGCAGCCGCCGGGGTGGACCCTCGCATCATGGGCATCGGTCCAGTACCCGCTACCCGCAAGGTGCTACAGCGAGCCGGGCTGCAAATGGAGGATGTCGGACTGGTGGAATTGAATGAAGCCTTTGCCGCTCAATCCCTGGCAGTGATGCAAGAGTTGCATCTCTCTCCAGAAATCACCAATGTCAACGGCGGCGCCATCGCGTTGGGGCACCCCCTGGGCTGCTCCGGTGCACGTATTCTAACCACACTGCTGCACGAGATGGGCAGGCGCGCGCCCAGCCAACCAAGACCCTTTTATGGACTGGCAACCTTGTGTGTGGGAGTGGGTCAGGGTGAAAGCATGATCGTGGAATGGCTGGCAGGCTGATTCATCAAAGGGTCATTCGTTAACCTCCCGTGGGAAGGGTATCACTACCTGCTGTACATTCCTGTATAATACAATACCATCTGGTATTTAGCCTGTTTGTATCGAATTACTCTTAATTGAAGGAGAAATCAAATGCCACTTAGCGGAACGATCGTTGTCGATGAGAATCTATGCAAAGCCTGTGAACTTTGCATCGTCAACTGCCCTGTGCAGGTCATCGCGCTGGATATGGAACACATCACCCCTCGTGGTTTTCACCCTGCAACACTGGTCAAAGAAGGCTGCACCGGCTGCGGCACCTGTGCGGTGGTCTGCCCTGAAGCAGCCATTACCGTATATCGCGAAAAACGCGCAGAGAAAGAAAGGGCATAGGAGGATCGCATGACAAGAGAACTCTGGAAAGGGAACGAAGCGATTGCCGAAGCCGCAGTGCGAGCAGGATTGCAGGCATATTTTGGATATCCCATCACCCCACAAACGGAAGCGCTGGAGTATATGTCCTGGCGTTTACCCGACCTGGGACGTGTCTTTTTACAAGCAGAAAGCGAGTTGGGAGCTATCAACATGGTATACGGAGCCGCCTGTGCAGGCGCTCGCACCATGACAACCACCTCCAGCCCAGGTACCTCCCTCATGATGGAAGGACTCTCCTACATCGCCGGTACGGAAGTACCAATGGTGCTGGTGGATGTGGTACGCGGTGGACCTGGTCTGGGAAACATCGCCCCTGCGCAGGGTGATTACAACCAGATCGTGCACGGCGGTGGGCATGGAGATTATCATCCCATTGTTCTGGCTCCCGCCAGCATTCAGGAAGCTGTAGATATCGTCTATCAAACCTTTGATATCGCAGAAAAATATCGCACCATCGTTATTGTCATGCTGGATGGTAGCATCGGTCAGATGATGGAACCCGCGGAAATGCCCCCCATGCAAGAAGTACGCAAGGTATGGCCAGCATGGTCAGCATCTTCCACGCAGGGCAAACGCGAGCGCAATGTACTCACATCCATCTATCTGGATCCCAAAGATATGGAAAAAACCAACCTGCGCCTGATGAAAACCTGGCAACAGATCGAAAAGAATGAGATCCGCTACAAGGAATATTTCATGGATGACGCAAAGTTTGCGGTGGTTGGATTTGGTTCTGCAGGGCGTGTGGCGCTTTCAGCCGTACGAGCCGCGCGTGCCGAAGGCATCCCGGTAGGGTTATTCCGCCCGATCAGTGTGAACCCTTTCCCAAAACAACAGATACTGGCATTGACGGATAAAATGGATGGTTTCTTTGTGGTGGAAATGAACTCAGGCATGATGCTGGATGATGTCTTACTGGCATCCCAGGGTCGCATCCCGGTCGAATTTTACGGGCGCATGGGGGGCGTAATGCCCTTCCCGGATGAGATACTACGAGAAATCAGACGGCTGCACGCAGAAGGTTGGAAAGCAGAAGGACATCCACGTGACCGCTGGCTGGCAAAATTAGAACAGATTATTAACGAGGAGTAAGGAAATGGCGACCACAAATTTCGAGAATATGCAGGTCATTTACCAGCATCCCGAATCTCTACTGGATAAAAACACACACTACTGCCCAGGCTGCACCCATGGTGTAGCACATCGTCTGGTGGCGGAAGTGCTTGATGAGATGAACTTGCGTGATAAAACGATCGGCGTTGCATCGGTAGGCTGCTCGGTTTTTGCCTACAACTATTTTGATTTCGATTTTGTCGAAGCCCCGCATGGAAGAGCCCCTGCGATGGCGACCGGTGTCAAACGTGTACACCCTGATAAGATCGTGCTCACCTACCAGGGTGATGGAGATTTGATCTCTATCGGAACTGGTGAGATCACGCATGCAGCCGCCCGTGGAGAGAATATCACGGTTATCTTCATCAATAATGCGAATTATGGCATGACCGGCGGGCAGATGGCACCCACCACCCTGCCTGGGCAAAAGACCACCTCATCTCCAAAAGGTCGCGATGTAGAACAAGCCGGTTATCCCATCCGCACCAGCGAGATGTTGGCAACCCTGGATGGAGCCGGATACATTGTTCGGCGCAGCCTGCACGACCCCAAACATATTCGCCAGGCAAAAAAAGCCATCCGTATGGCATTTGAAACGCAGGTGCGGGGGTTAGGATTCTCCATGGTGGAACTGCTTTCCACCTGCCCGACCAACTGGCACCTCAGCCCGGTTGAGGCTACCCACTGGCTGGAAGAGAACATGCTTCCTTTCTACCCATTGGACGATTTCAAGGTGCACCCTGCACTGAAAAACCTGAATTTCTAAGAGGAGCTCAGACATGCAAAATGAAACTGTGATCGCTGGATTTGGTGGACAGGGAGTGCTGTTCGTGGGTAAAGTGCTAGCTCATGCCGCACTGGAAGTTGGCATGGAAGTAACCTGGTTCCCTTCTTATGGACCAGAAATGCGCGGCGGTACTGCCAACTGCACCGTCATCTTCTCCAATGAAGAGATCGGATCACCGCAGGTGCTTAATCCAACCAGCGCCATTGTCATGAACCAACCCTCGCTGGATAAGTATGAGGATATGGTGGTCAAGGATGGT
This sequence comes from Anaerolineaceae bacterium, assembly GCA_003446605.1. GTDB lineage: Bacteria > Chloroflexota > Anaerolineae > Anaerolineales > Anaerolineaceae > UBA4781. Next base: position 14,399 of record DMDF01000031.1, on the reverse strand, counting down.
TACTTGATTGTGAACACCTCCATGACCAACCGTGAGGTAAAACGCAAAGATATCCATGCCGTGTGCCTGCCTGCAACTGAAATCGCCGAAGAGATCGGTGATAAACGCCTTACCAACATCGTCATGCTGGCAGCCCTCATCAAAGCCTCTGATTTCTTCGGTCAGGCTGAGATGGAAACCGCTCTAAAAAAGAGTCTGGAAGGGAAAAAGAACGATCTGGTAGCTGCAAATATGATTGCATTACAAAAAGGGTTTGAATTCAGGGCGTGAACCCCTTTTGGGATTCGTTGTCTTGTATGCGCTTTAAAAATATGGTAAGATAGGCGTCATTACAAAATCCCTATTAACTTTGAATTTAATGGTGTGAACACTCCAGGAGGAGTAGCTTTCATTCCAGATAAACACTATTAAATCAAGGGTGAGCATCATTTTTAAAGAAGGAAACAAAAAATGCCAAACACATTCTTAACCAAAGAAGGCTACGATAAGCTTCAAGAAGAGTTGGATTATTTGCGCAGCACCCGTCGGACTGAAATCGCCGAACGACTGCGTGAAGCTGCCTTTGGTGAAGAGCTGGTAGAAAATGCGGAATACGAAGCCGCTAAAAATGAGCAGGCTTTCATTGAAGGTCGCATCAAAGACCTTGAAGGGTTGCTTTCAACCGCACGTATCATTGAATCTCCGCCAAAAGCTGAAGTTGTACAACTGGGCGCGAAAGTGCTGATCCAGGAATCGGGCAGTAAAGAAAGCGAACAATACTTTATCGTTGGTCCAGCTGAAGCACATCCCATTGAAGGGAAGATATCCAATGAATCCCCGCTCGGTAAAGCGCTCATGAACCATAAAGTTGGCGATCAGGTTGAAGTGCAAGCCCCTGATGGCTCATTTAAGGTTAAAATACTGGAGATCGCCTGAAATCGGAGCAAGTAAAAGCCCCGCTCCATTCAGGTTAGCGGGGCTTTTTTTATTGACATCTAAGGATTGAGTAATGGACTGGAATGAACTGGAAAAAATACGTCTCGCGAAAGTAGAAGCAATGCGCTCGGAGGATATCGAACCGTATCCTACCCGGTCAGAAGTCGATCAAACCATCAAAACTGCCATCATCGCTTTTGAGGATTTTGAGAAACAGTCTGAACCCTCCATCAATGCACCACAAGCCATTCTAGCGGGGCGCATCCGCTCAAAACGCGTAATGGGGAAATTGGCTTTTTGCCATATTGAAGATAGCAGCGGACGACTTCAACTGATGCTGCGTGTTAACGAAATCGGGCAGGGGGGTTTGAAAGAGTTCGACGAACGCTTTGACCTGGGTGATTTCATCCAGGCAGGCGGAAGCTTGATGCGTTCCCGAACCGGCGAGATCACCTTGCTTGTCTCGGAATATAAAATGCTCGCCAAAGCCATCACACCCCTTCCCGCTGCCAAAGATGAGATCGTGGATGGGAAAGTTGTACACCACGCTACATTGAGCGATCCTGAAACGCGCTACCGCCAACGTTATGCTGATCTGGCTGTCAATGACGAAGCACGCAATATATTCCGCACACGAACCGCTATCATTCGCGCATTACAGCGGTTTTTAGATAAACACGATTTCATCGAAGTTGAGACACCCATCCTTCAGCCCATTTATGGTGGGGCTGCAGCTCGTCCATTTTCAACCTTCCACAACCAGCTGCATCAGGAACTCTTTCTGCGCATTTCGTTTGAACTGTATCTGAAGCGTTTGCTGGTGGGTGGGTTTGACCGCGTGTATGAGATCGGGCGTGATTTCCGCAATGAAGGTGTATCCTTCAAGCACAATCCGGAATTCACCCAGCTGGAATTCTACATGGCGTATGCTGACTATGAAAAGATCATGGGTCTTACGGAACAGATGCTGGCAACTGTGTGCGATGAGGTGCTTGGAAAACGCACCTTCATCTTTGATGGGCAGGAGATCAATATGGATATCCCCTGGAGGCGCGTAGAGCTGCGCCAGGGCATTCTGGAGGCAACAGGTGTAGATATCTATGCCTATCCCGATGCGGAAGCACTCTATCAAGCCATGCAGAAAGCCGGGCTCAATCCCAAAGAAGGGCAACCGCGCGGCAAACTGATTGACAGCCTAATCGGAGACTTCCTCGAACCCAACTGCATCCAACCCACTTTCCTGTATGATTATCCGCGTGATATATCCCCTCTGGCAAAAAACAAACCCGGTAATCCACAGATCGTGGAACGATTCGAAGGTTTTGTGGGTGGAATGGAATTGTGCAATGCCTTTACAGAGCTGAACGACCCGCTTGAACAGGAAAAGCGCTTTGCCGAGATGGGACGCACCTATGATGCGGACGATGAAGAAAACCATCCCATGGATGAGGACTATCTGCAAGCCATGTCGTTTGGTATGCCTCCTAGCGGGGGCTTTGGGATGGGCATTGACCGCCTCACCATGCTGCTAACCGGGAACCGCTCTATCCGCGAAGTGATCCTGTTCCCCTACCTACGCGATATCGAAAGTGAAGAATAATAATCGCAAAGAATCCGCCGCGGCGGATTCTTTTACTTAACCGTCACGTTCTCTGCACCTACCATATGGTGGACTTTTTCAATAAGGTCAGGGGTGATACTAATCGAATCGTTTGGAAAATCCATCTCCACATTTTTTCCATTTTCACGGCAGATGAAAGAAAAGCGATCAATACCCGGTGAAGCATGCAGTACGCCATAGATTTGCTTCATCTTGCGGATATCACAATCTTTCTTTCCGGTCGCATCAATGATGATCGTCATGCGTTTGCTGATCTCCGGCACCGGCGCTGGTTTTGGCGATTTCACCTTCTTTTCTGCAATCACATTCCCATTATCGTGTGAGGGCTGTGCATATATTGCAGTACCCTGACCAGACTCAGAAGTTGTATCTAGTGAAGAATCCACTAATTGAGAATGCGCAGGGAATGGATCATCCATCATAAGGTCAAAAGGTGCTTCCTCAAGAGAATTGGACATTTCCATAAAATTAGAGTCCCATTCCACCCCTGGAGTATCATCCATCTCTTCCTCGTCATCGCCTGGTGGATCTGGTTCAAGTTTCTGAATCCTATCTACCAACACTTTGGGTTCCATGCCCTCTGCATCCACCTTCCCCCAGATCATCAGCACCGCATCCATCTCAAGAATATCTTGGTATTTATCCCATGTACGCGGGAAAACTACCAAACTAATAGAACCCTGCAGATCTTCCAGAAGAGCAAATCCCATCATGGCATTCTTCTTTGTCATGTGAGAGCGAACACTGGTTAGTCGCCCTGCAACCACAACCTCTTCCTTATTTTCAACATCGCCCAATTGCGTTGAATAATGGGTTATGTTTTTCTTGATGGTCCGCAGGTAGGGGGATAAGGGATGGTCTGTTAGAAACAATCCCAACAACTCCTTTTCCCAATCCAGTTTTTCCTGTGGATCCATACTGACCAAAGCAGGCAAGCTGATCTCTTCTTTCAACCCTTCAACTGCACCAAAAAAGGTCAGCTGCCCCTCTTCTTTCGCCTTGAAATGACTTTCACTAATCGAAATCATGCGATCCATCATGGTGAAAATAGCACGACGATCACCGAATCCATCCAGCGCCCCTACACGGATCAGACTTTCCAAAGCACGCCTGCCAACCTTCCGCAGATCCACCTTGCGCACAAAATCATTAATATCTTCAAAAGACTGATCGCCGCGTGCTGAAACAATCAAATCCACCGGACCCTGCCCAACATTCTTGATGGCACCCATACCAAATCGGATACAGTGATTCCCTGTTTGTGATTCATCAATCGCAAAATTCCACTGGCTGTAGTTCACATCAGGAGGCAGCACGTTGATGCCCATCGCAATACAGTCAGAAATATAAAATGCCACTTTGTCGCTGTCATTCATTGAACCACATAATAAAGCGGTCATAAACTCCAGCGGATAGTGAGTCTTTAAATATGCCGTTTGAACAGAAATAACACCATAATCTGCTGCATGGCTTTTATTAAAGCCATACTGTGCAAAATTTCTCCAATCATCGAAGATTAACTCTGCTGTTTCCTGTTCGATGCCATTGGCAACCGCTCCCTTGATGAATTTTTCTTCATGGTGAGCGATCTCCGCTTCCTTCTTCTTTGCAATTGCCTTGCGTAATTTATCCGATTCGGCAGCGGAATAGCCAGCCAGACTGATGGCAGCATTCATGATCTGTTCTTGATAAACAGCAATACCGAAAGTCTCCTCCAGAATCGGTTTTAAAAGCTCATGACGGTATTCAACTTTTTCTTTGCCGTGCATACGGGCAATATAAGAAGGGATGAATTGCATTGGACCTGGACGGAAAAGCGCTACCATAGCAATGATATTATCCAAGTTTTTAGGTTTCATCTGGACCAGGTACTTGGTCATACCGCCCCCTTCCAGTTGAAATACGCCGGCAGTCAAGCCTTTCCCAAGGAATTCGAAAGTTGCCAGATCATCCAGTGGAATGTTCTCCAGATTCAAGGTCACCCCATGACGCTGCTTGATCATTTTACAGGCGTTGGACATCACGGTCAGGGTAGACAAACCTAAAAAATCCACTTTTAACATGCCCAATTCATCCAATATCGCCATTTCAAATTGGGTAACTGTTTTGATCGGGCTATCCTGTGATTCACGGGTTGGGCGGTGCAGTGGCAGGTATTCTACCAGCGGTTTATCTGAGATCACCACCCCCGCAGCGTGGGTTCCTGCATTACGAACTACCCCATCTAATTTGGCTGCTGTATCAATCAGATCATGGAGATAAGGGACATCCGTATAAAGCTGTCTTAGCTCCGGCACTTCTTCCAGCGCCTTCTCGATGGTCACCGGGTGGCTGGGCACATTTGGGATCAGTTTCGCCACTTTATCCACCTCGCCGAGTGGGATATCCATGACCCGACCCACATCCCGAATTGCCTGGCGCGCTTTGAGCGTACCGAATGTGATGATCTGCGCGACCTGGTCATAGCCATATTTTTGCGCACAATACTGCATCACATCCGCGCGTTTATCATCCTGAAAATCAAGGTCGATATCAGGCATATTCACACGCGCGGGGTTAAGAAAACGCTCGAAAAACAGCTTGTGTGCCAACGGTTCAACCAGGGTAATATCCAGGGTATATGCCACAATAGACCCGGCTGCAGACCCTCGGGCTTCATACCAGATATCATTTTCTCTGGCAAATTTACATAGATCCCACACAATCAAGAAATAGGCATCAAAACCCATTTCGTGGATAACACTTAATTCATAATCCAGGCGTTCGCACACCTCTGCATCAGCAGCATGATCACCATAACGTTTTTGCAAGCCTTTATCACAAAGCATCCGCAGATATGTCTCGGCATTGTAGCCCTCAGGTACTTCGAATTTAGGGAGGTGGTATTCATCGCGTTCCAGATGCAGGCTGCAGCGTTCTGCAATTGCCAGCGTATTGCTAATAGATTCTGGAACCTCTGCAAACAGCGCTGCCATTTCTTCTGGAGAGCGCAGATAGTAGGTATCCCCCGTCATGCGCATGCGATTTGGATCACTCAACAATGCGCCCGTTTGAATTGCCAGTAGGATATCCTGATAGCGCGAATCCTCACGGTCAACATAGTGGACATCATTGGTTGCTACCAGGTCTACCTGGTATTGCTTGCTCCATGCTACCAGCTGTTTATTGACTGTTTTCAGCTCCGGGATATCGTGTTCTTGCAGTTCCAGATAAAAATTACCCCTGCCAAACACATCCAGATACCAGCGCAGCTGCTCTTCCGCTTTGTCAGGCTGGTTGGTCATTAACAGGTTGGGGATTTCCCCTTTAAGACAGGCACTGGTACAGATCAATCCTTCAGCATGTTCTGCAAGAAATTCATGGTCAATACGCGGGTGATAGTAAAAACCTTCCAGCTGCGCTGCGCTGGCTATCTTGAGCAAATTTTGATATCCAACCATATTCTCTGCCAATAGAACGATATGATTGGCGCGTTTATCCTTCTGGGGATCGCGCTGATCCATGCGGCGGGAAGTGATGTATCCCTCCAGACCTACGATCGGGTGAATATCTTCTTTTTTACAGGCATTGTAGAATTCCACCACCCCGTACATCGTCCCGTGATCGGTCAGCGCCACAGCCGGCATGCCCATTGCTTTTGCGCGCTGGATAAGTTTTGGGAACATACAAAACCCATCAAGCAAAGAATAGTGAGAATGGACATGCAGGTGAACAAATGACATAAAATACCAAATCGGAGTGTTTTGGTCATTATAGCACGCACCCAAAACAGCTCCACTTCTGACATCTTAAAAATAAGCTGATTTTAAGATTAAAGAAACACCGGTCAGGCTCGTTTGCCCAGGCTGGCAATGTAGACGGTAATTTGATGTATCCCATCTACCCCCAGCGCAGCATCCATCAGATCATCATCATATGCAGCAATTGCGCAAACCCCACAATGGATGCTTTCCGCAGCCAGATAGAGATTTTGACAGACATGCCCCGCGTCCAACAAAATATAACGATAAGCCCGTTCACTATAACGCCAATAAGTGCGGGCAATATCCGCCACCCAGCAAAAAGTCACCGCGCTGGTCGCCACCTGCTTTTGTCCTAAACATCCCTCGGTAATGGTTTGATTGACGGAAGGATCATCATTTATCAAAAGCAGGGCATGTTCCAATGCAAGGTAACGATAAAGACCCTTCTCCAACCCTTCCACATTGTTAACCAGAAGATATGTCTCAAAGGGATGGCGGGCGCCAGCGGAGGGGACGGTGCGCAAGGTAAACCCTTTCGCTTCATTCACTTCTTTTACCCCCTGCGTTGCCCACAGTAGGTAGCTCATTTCGTCCAGAGCCAGGGGTTTTTTGCTGTATTTCCGTAAACTAGTACGGGTCTGGACCAGTTTTTTAAAGCCAAGACAATCGACCGGGCAATCAAGCGGGGCAGTTAAGGGGATTAAACGAGCAGCAGGATCATAAGGCATCTGCAGCGGTGGTTGTGCAACCCTCTGTTTTTGTTGAGATTCGGGTAGATTTGCGTATTTCGTAGCTTCAAGATACTCTTTCCATGCAATCATCAGTACCTCCTATCAATTTTCTCTTTGTTTTAATATATAAATCAGGCTCTCTGCAATTTTCTTTTAAGCGCCCGAATCAAAGATCGGATCTCTTCCACTTTTAACAAATACATGATGCTGGTATAAACCACTGCTGCAATAACTATCGTTAACACAACCTGCAGCCCGTACGACACACCCCATGTTGTTGATATACCCAACAGAACCACGACAGCCATCACAGCGGATGCCACGATTGCTTTGATAACACCCGTCTTTAAGTTTCGATTATCCAATCCATGCATTCTTTTATTCATAAATAATAACAAAACAAATGCTTCCAGCAGTGTAGCAGTGGTATTTGCAAGAGCAAGCCCTCCATGCGGCAGCCAACCAATGGAGGTAAAAAGTCGGCTGAAGAGAATGCTCAATATCAGATTCAAACTCATCGCTCCCACCCCTACCAGTACCGGCGTTTTAGTATCATGTTGCGCGTAAAATGCTCGGCTGGTGATCTCTACAATGCAATGCCCAACCAGACCAAGCGCATACCATAACAATGCCCACGCCACCAGAGTAGTAGACTGCGCGGTGAATTCTCCCCTTTCATATAGTACCCGCACAATATCAGAACGCATCAGTACCAAGCCAACGGTCGCAGGTATAGCAAGGAACAGGATCATACGTAAGGTGGATGTAAAGGACGAACGCATCTCATCCAGCTTTCCAGCAGCCACCTGCGCAGAAAAAGTGGGAAGAGAAGCGATCGAAATGGATTGAGCAATAGCTGCTTGCGGCATCAGCATGAGTGAAAATGCCAGGCTGATGGCTGTCACACTCCCTTCCGGCTGAAGAGAAGCAAGATAGGTGTTCACAAGAAAATTTAACTGCACGACGGCTACACCCAACAATCGCGGAGCCATCAATCTTCCAACTTCCTTCACTGCCGGGTTCTTTCCACCCAAGCCGGCATGATAGTGAACATGCGGGAGTCTTAACAAGCGCGGAATCTGAACCAATAGATGTAAACTTGCACCGATTAGAATACCGTAAGAAAGTCCATATACGCCATAACGGGGGGCAAGAACCAGGGCGCCAAAAATCCAGCCCAATTGATACATTCCCGGAGCCAGAGAGGAGACAAAAAAGCTCTGGTGTGCATTGAGAATTCCCATCACCAGACCGCTCAACCCAAAGATGATAGCAGATGGAAGCTGAATGCGAAGCAACTGAGCGGTCAAGAGCTCCTTTTCCAGACTTACCGTGGAAAAACCTGGTGCCAGAATATAATGCACCACCTGCTGTGAGAAGATCATCGCCAGGATGCTGATGATGGTTAAGATCAACAAAACCCAATTGATGATCGCACTCGCCAGCTTCCAGGCGCCCTCATGATCTTTTTTCACTAGAAAACCGGTGAAAGTTGGTATGAATGCAGAACCCAATGCACCGCCCGCAACCAGATTAAACAGAATCTCAGAAAAACGATTGGCAGCATAGAAGGCTTCACTATCCGCACCGGTTCCGAATGCTTTTGCAGTGAGTGTTTTAGCCAAAAGCCCTGCTAGATTGCTGATGATATAAGCGACCATCACCGTACCTGCTGCGCGAGCAATTTGATGATTCGCTTGATGTATGCTATTCTCTTTTTCAGGCATGCTCTTGATTATACCCAAGGGTTGCTGTTTTTAATAAATCCTTAATCCGCTGTAAGGCAAAGAAAGGAATATACTATATACAAGCACATAGAAAGGAATCACTTATGGCAGAGATCAAAGAAAACCCTTCTACCCCGCCGTTAAATTCGACAGCGAAGGTGGATACTGAAAAGAAAGCAAAAGAGAGCCTCCATAAATCAGAAGTTAAGAAAGAGGAGACCCCAGGCAAGAAAAAAACCTTCTTTCAGAAAGCATTGCGTCAAATCCTTTTAGCTGTCCTCCTTCTCGCTATTGGAGCAGGTTTAGTATTCTTCCTGGTTCACCAACCCGCTACCAAGGAATACAACGCCCAAAAAGAAGAAGCACTGCGCTTGCAAAACATCGAGTCCCAATACAACACTTTACAAGGTGACTATGAAGATCTGAAAACCCGTCATGATGTGGCAGTCACACTGGTCAATGTTTACCAGATCCAGAATAATGTGAACATTGCGCGCATTGCATTAATGGAGGGAAATGAAACCCGCCTTTCGATCGCCTTGGGGTATGTAGAAGCGGATATTGGAACCTTGGATATTGGGGATTTTCCCGAAAAGATCGATTTAAACAGCCGGGTTACCGCCGTCAAGAACTACCTTCCCAATAACACCCAAAAAGCATTGCAGGAATTGAATGCACTTTTTGATGACCTGCTTTTACTGGCAAACAACCTTGAAATTACCGAGTAAAAAAGAGCTCCTCGAAAATGAGGAGCTCTTTTATGCTCAACGTCTGGTACCTAATGTAACAACAACATCTTTTTCAGTCCCATTCCTCAAAATGGTCAATGTTATCTGGTCACCGGGTGCTTTATTCATGAAAAGATAGGTAAGCAATCCATTGAAATTCTCCACCGGATTCCCATCTAGTGCCAGGATCATATCCCCACCTGCATACAATCCTTCATATTCAGTAGAGCGTGTTCCGGCTTTCAAGCCTGCGCGAGCTGCTGGACCACCAGATGTTACACCCAAAACGTACACACCCTGGATACTGGGATCAAATCCCATCGCTTCCACTTCCTTCATGGTCAAGCCATCCTGGCTGGAGATGCCCAGAAATGGGTAATCATACGAGCCATCTGTAATCAAAAAAGGCACCACTTTTTTCACAATATCGATTGGGATGGCAAATCCTATACCACTGTAAGAAGCAGAGCCAACCAGAACGCTGGAGGAATCGGCATAGATTGCACGATTAATTCCAATTACATTTCCATTCAGATCCAGCAGCGGTCCACCCGAATTGCCAGGGTTGATAGCAGCATCCGTTTGCAGCAGATCACCGGCTGCATAGTTCGAGCCAGTCTGCGTGGATCGCAACGAATCAAGAATTCTTCCTCGCGCCGAGATGATGCCCGTCGTCATGGTACCAGAGTATCCATAGGGGTTGCCAATTGCAATCACAAATTGCCCAACCTCCAAATCAGAAGAATTGCCCAGCGCGAGTGGATGGAGTACATTCTGGTCCACATCCACAAAGATGACAGCTATATCTGAATCCACATCCTCCCCGATAACAGTTGCCCGTGCGCGGGTTCCTTCCGGGAAAGTAACCTCAATCTCCTGTGCATCTTCCACCACATGATAGTTATTGATAATATGCCCTTCCAGATCATATACAAATCCAGAACCCTGACCCACATTTCCATCTGCTGTATAAACGATCACGGAAACAATGCCCGGGTTTACTCGCTGGTAAATATCGACCAGGGCATCTTCCCCTCCACTATATTCAATCACCTGAGCTGGTAAGTTGTTTTGCTCTTCCTGATCCAAACTGCGCGCTTGTGTTGGTTCGGTGTTTGGCTGTGTTGTGACAGTGGTACAAGCTCCTAAAAACAGAGCAAATATAATAATGACGGTAAAAACAATATTTTGTCGCTTCAACATTTTCACTCCTTTTTACGCATCTCCCGCAAAATGGATTTTTGTTCTTCACTCAAATTTCGGGGAAGTTCAACCTTTACTTTCACTAAGAGATCGCCTTTCTTCCCTTTTTCTTTTAAAGATGGCATGCCACGTCCTTTCAAACGAAAGACTTGCATGGGTTGTGTTCCAGCAGGGATCTTTAAGATCACATCTCCATCAGGGGTATTTACTTTTGTTTCCCCACCCAACAGGGCAGTAAACATATCAACATCAACCATAGTTTGAATTTCATTTCCATTGATTGTGAAGCGATCATCCTGGCTAACGTTGATGATCAGATAGATATCCGATTTCCCGCCCCTCGCTTGCCTGGGTCCAGCTCCAGAAACACGCACTTTACTACCCGTACGAACTCCGGCTGGAATTTTCACTTCTATCTTCTTGTTGTCAAATTGCAAAATCCGGGTTGTGCCATGATAGGCTTCCCAAAATGAAATGGTGACCTGTTGTTGGTAGGCTTGTTGTTGCGGTGTTCGCTGTGTGGTGGTTGTGCGTCGCTGATTTTGCGCTCGCTCTCCTCCAAAAAAAGCATTGAAAAAATCGGAAAAACCACCCATCCCACCCCCGAACATATCACCAAAATCACCCGTATTTACATTGGTGCTGCGTGATGCGTACTGTGAATTATTGAAAAGGTCTTCCCAGCTGAAGGAATTCGGATTACCGCCAGCTTGCTGCCAAGAAGAATACGTATTCGATAGTTGATCATAGTGAGCACGTTTTTCTGGATCACTGAGCACTTCATTCGCCTCATTGATCTCTTTGAATTTCTCTTCTGCTTGTTTGTTCCCGGGATTTTTATCGGGGTGATATTTCATAGCAAGTTTGCGATATGCCTTTTTGATATCCTCCGCCGTGGCGTTTTTCTCAACCCCAAGAATTTTGTAATAATCTTTATAATCCATGTCCATTATTGTAAGAGCGTGAAAAAAACAGCGCAAGTGACCAGATGCAGATTTAATATTATTCTAACCATGTTAAACAAGCAGCCGCTGGCAGGGAGGATTGTCAGCGGCTGCTAATGCCAAAGGAGGAGACATTGATGAGTGTTATAAGTAGTTTCTTGTAACCCCAAATGTCACCGCGGCAATATTATCTCTTTGATGTCTGTACCGCAATGATTAATATCATCTTCCTCATATGACATCTTTCCTTTAAAGAAAATCTGCTAAAAAAGCGTCCAGAGCATCCAGCAGATCTTTGATCTCTCGATATGCATAGATCTGAAGGTATGGATAATCATTTCCTAATATCATTTTGGATACTTTTCTGTCAAGTTGATAACAACAGAAAATCGGTTTGTCATGAAACTCAGCAACCGCCAGCTCATATCCTACACCGTGCGAAGGTGTACTTACTTCCGCCACAATAATATCGCTTTGTATAACCCAATCCACATCCCTGCGATAGACAGTAGGAGCCTCAATGATGCTTTCTTCATCTACCACACCTACCTGTGCAAGGTGAGCTGTTGGTACGCTCAAACCCTGCTGTTCCATATGCTGGACTATCATCTGATAGATCTGTTGCTCCGCCCGCCCACCGGTGATCGAGCATGAGAAATATACCTGCATCATTCCTCCAATTTTAAAATAAATAATACTCTATCATGTTTTGTGCGTGTTAAAATGGGAGCATGGTTTCCTCGAACGAACATATCGAGAATATGCTTCATACACTGCCCACCAAACCCGGCTGTTACTTGATGAAAGACAGAGATGGAAAGATCATCTATGTTGGTAAAGCGATCAATCTTCGCAGCCGCGTGCGATCTTATTTTCAATCTTCAACTGACCAATCTCTGAAAACCAAACACCTGGTGCGCGATATTGCAGATATCGATTGGATTGTAGTGGGTTCAGAATTGGAAGCGCTGATTCTTGAAATGAATCTCATCAAGAAACACCGTCCTCACTATAACGTCCGCCTTAAAGACGATAAACGTTACCCTTATATCAAAGTCCATTGGGAGGAAGCTTTTCCCAGGGTAACCGTGACACGCAATCTGAAAGATGACGGTGGCAAATATTACGGTCCTTACACCAGTGTATGGGCAATGCATCAAACCCTCGATCTACTGCGCAAGATCTTCCAATACCGCACTTGCGATCGTGTGATCACAGGCAGCGATGCGCGTGCCTGCCTGTATTACGATATCAAGCTGTGCAGTGCGCCATGCATCGGCATGATCAACGAACCTGATTACAACCAGATGCTGCATGATCTGGGAAAGTTCCTTGAGGGGGAAACAGAACCTATCCTTGATCGATTACAAGAGATAATGCAGAAAATGGCGGACGCTCTGGAATTTGAGAAAGCCGCCAATTTACGTGACCAGATCAACGCGATCGAGAGGGTAGTTGAAAAACAAAAAGTCGTTTCCACGCGCAACAAGAATAGCGATGTAGTAGCCATGGCTCGCTCCAATGGGGATGCGTGCGTACAAATTTTCTTCATCCGCAGCGGCAAGCTGATCGGGCATGAATATTTCATCCTGGAAGGTGCAGATGATGAAAAGGATAGCGAAGTCATCTCCCAGTTTATGATGCAGTTTTACTCTCAATCCACCTACATCCCATCTGAGGTGCTGCTGCCCAAGGATATTGAAGAGGCGGTCATCATTCAACAGTGGCTCAACCAAAAGAAAGATGGGGAAAAAATCGAGCTCAAGGTTCCTCGACGAGGTACCTCAAAACAACTAGTTGAGATGGCTACCGAGAATGCAGTAGAAACCCTGCGGTCATTAAAATCTCAATGGGAAATGGATACCCATAAACAGAGTGTCGCCCTGACCGAACTGCAAGCAGCATTGGGGATGCCCAAGCCACCCAATCGCATGGAATGCTACGATATTTCCAACACACAGGGCACAGCCTCGGTGGGCAGCATGGTAGTCTTTGAGCAGGGTGTGCCCAACAAAAAACTTTACCGCCGTTTTAATATCAAATCGGTCGACCAACCAGATGATTTTGCCAGTATGGAGGAAGTGCTCGCCCGCCGTTTTCGACGCTGGCAGGCATACCATGAGAGCACGGATGTTGGGAAAAAAGCTGAGCCTTCTTTTTCTGTGTTACCCGACCTGCTGATCGTGGATGGCGGTAAAGGACAATTGAGCAGGGCATTAAAAGTGTTGGATGAGTTCGATCTCAGGGATACCGTACAAGCTGTGGGGTTGGCAAAGAGTGAAGAGCTTGTCATTTTACCCGACCAGGATAAGCCACTGGCACTACCGCGTAATTCACAGGGTTTGTTCCTCATGCAGCGTATTCGAGATGAAGCCCATCGCTTTGCCATCACCGCTCATCGCGATCAACGCAGCAAGAACAGCTTGAAATCCGTTCTGGATGAAATACCGGGAATTGGACCTGCCAGAAAAAAAGCCCTGCTGGCAGAATTTGGATCGGTTGAAAACTTGCGCCGGGTATCTGTAGAGGATATTGCAAAACTGCCTGGCATTAACCATTCGCTGGCAGAAGAAATCCTGCGCTCCATTCAATAAAGCAGTGTTTTGATAAAGATTAGAAAGTGGTTTAATCTTCCTATTGCTGTAAATAATCTGAGAAATAATTCCATAAACGATGGGTTCATTATCTTCAAACCATTCAATATAATCACAGAAAAAATTCGTTACCCGAACCGTAGTGCCTCATTAGAAAAGGTTACTTTGGAGGTAACGATGACTCATATAGAAA
>DMDF01000212.1:3687-4139 GCA_003446605.1 Anaerolineaceae bacterium | reverse complement strand
AACTGGAAGCGGAACTGGAAGCGCGTAAGAAGCAGTACGAATACTACCGGGGGAAATTATTGACATTCAGGGAAAAAAATGAATCTCAAACCGAAAAATGATCATCTAAACATTTGTACGGGCGGTTCGCGAACCGCTACAACGGTGGAACCGCCTAAATGAAATATGACCCGGAAATCCATCATCGCCGGTCCATCCGTTTACAGGGTTACGATTATTCTCAGGACGGCACCTATTTTGTCACCCTGTGCACCCATAACAGGGAGAACATGTTGGGTGAAATAAAAAATGGCGAAATGGTGTTGAACGAATATGGGAAAATCGTTTCCGAATCATGGGAATGGTTGAGTGTTCAATACGATTATATTGAATTGGATGCATGGGTAATCATGCCCAATCACATGCACGGTATTATCGTTATCAATCACGATGGCGGTGGTAGAGGCGGGTTC
>DMDF01000212.1:0-3567 GCA_003446605.1 Anaerolineaceae bacterium | reverse complement strand
CCCCGCCTCTACCAATGGATCCGTCCCTGCCGTTAAAACCAAAACCCTCGGACGATTAATCGGTGCATTTAAAACGGTATCTACAAAACGAATCAACCAAATCCGAAACACACCGGGTGCGATTGTCTGGCAGCGGAATTATTGGGATCATATCATCCGCGATGAAAAATCATTGAAAAATGTCAGGAATTATATCATAAATAATCCGTCACAATGGGGGGAAGACGAAAACAACCCACGGAGAAAGATGGAATATGGGCGCCAATAATCAATACAACATGGTTGCGGAAAATCCCCAAAGCACAGTGGTGGCGGAATACACACCAGCATACCTCACCACCAAAACATACCAGAGCGAAACGGAGCTGGAGCGTGCCTTCATCAGACAACTCCAGGAGCAGGCCTACGACTATCTTGCTATACACAGCGAAGAAGACCTTGTTCAAAATTTGCGCGTGCAGCTTGAAAAACTCAATAATTACCATTTCACCGACAACGAATGGCAGCGCTTCTATACCGGTGAAATCGCCAACCCCAACCAAAGCATCGCCGAAAAGACCGAAACCATTCAGGAAGACTACATCAAGATTCTCAAGCGCGATAACGGTACCGATAAAAACATCTATCTGCTCCGTAAAGATAATATTCATGACAACCGCCTGCAGGTGATCAATCAATATGCCACCGAAGAAGGTCAAAGAGCTAACCGCTATGATGTAACGGTGCTGGTCAATGGCTTGCCCCTGGTGCATATTGAACTCAAGCGTCGCGGTGTGGCCATACAGGAAGCTTTTAACCAGATCAACCGCTATCAGCGGGAAAGTTTCTGGGCCGGATCCGGGCTCTATGAATATGTGCAGATATTTGTCATCTCCAACGGCACGCATACCAAATACTACAGCAATACCACACGCTCCGAGCATATCCGGGAATCTGTTGAAGGCAGCATCAAAAAGGGGAAACGCTCCAGTAACAGCTTTGAATTCACCAGCTGGTGGGCGGATGCCACAAATAGGCCGATCCCCGATCTTGTGGATTTTGCCAGGACTTTCTTTGCAAAACATGCCTTGCTGAATATTCTCACCCGCTATTGTGTGTTCACTACCGAAAAACAGCTTTTAGTCATGCGGCCCTATCAGATCGTAGCGACTGAAAGGATACTCAATAAAATAGAGATCAGCACGAACTACAAAAAACTCGGTACCCGGGAAGCCGGGGGTTATATCTGGCACACTACCGGCTCGGGAAAAACCCTAACCAGTTTTAAAACCGCACAAATTGCCAGCAAACTGCCTTATGTGAATAAAGTGCTTTTCATCGTTGACCGCAAGGACCTGGATTATCAGACCATGCGCGAATATGATAAGTTTGAAAAAGGAGCGGCCAACAGCAATTCCAGTACGGCAATATTAAAACGTCAGCTTGAAGATCCCAACGCACGCATTATCATTACCACCATTCAGAAACTGGACCGCTTTATCGGACGCAATAAAGGCCATACCATATTCGACGGCCATATCGTGCTGATCTTTGACGAGTGCCACCGCTCGCAGTTCGGCGAAATGCATGCCGCCATTACCAAGGCCTTCAAAAACTATCATCTCTTTGGATTTACCGGCACGCCGATCTTTGCAGCAAATGCCTCCTCCGGCGGAAGACCGGATTTTAAGACCACCGAGCAGGCATTCGGGGAAAAGCTGCATACTTACACCATTGTGAATGCCATTGCCGACAAAAACGTTCTGCCTTTTAAGATCGATTACATTTCCACCCTGCGGGAAGCGGAAAACATTGAAGATAAAAAAGTGCGGGATATTGACCGGGAGGCGGCACTAGCCGCACCGGAGCGTCTGACAAATATTGTCGGGTATATCTGCGAACACTTTGATCAGAAAACCAAGCGGAACAGTTATTACAAGCTCAAGGACCGCCGTCTTGCCGGGTTTAACTCCATCTTTGCCGTATCCTCAATTGACATGGCCAAAAATTACTATGCGGAATTCCAAAGACAGCTCTCGGACGTGCCGAGTGATAAAAAACTGAAAATAGCCCTTATTTACAGCTATGGCGTCAATGAGGAAGAAATCGATGGTGTGATCGATGAAAATTCCGAAGATACCCGCGGACTGGACCAAAGCTCTCGGGATTTTCTTGAAAGCGCCATCCAGGATTACAATGCCATGTTCGGAACATCCTGGGACACCACATCTAATAAATTTCAGAATTACTACAAGGATGTCAGCGAACGGGTAAAGAACCGTGAAGTAGATATCCTATTAGTGGTCAATATGTTTCTGACCGGTTTTGATGCAACCACGCTCAATACCCTGTGGGTGGATAAAAACCTTCGTTTGCATGGTTTGTTACAGGCATATTCGCGTACCAACCGAATCTTGAACACCGTCAAGACCTTCGGAAATATTGTTTGCTTCCGCAACCTGGAAAAAGCGACCAACGAATCCATTTCTCTCTTTGGCGACAAGGAAGCCAGCGGCATTGTGCTGTTAAGATCGTATGATGAGTACTATAATGGCTACAAAGAGGGTGACAAGGAAGTCCGTGGATATACCAGTCTGGTCGACGAGCTTTTGGCAAAATTTCCGATTGGCGTGCGGATTATCGGAGAACAAAAACAAAAGGATTTCATCCGGCTCTACGGTGCAATTTTGCGGATAAGAAATATCCTGCTTACCTTTGATGAATTCTGCGGCAACGAAATTTTATCCGAGCGAGACATACAGGATTATCACAGTATTTACATAGATCTTTATAATGAGTTTCGCAAGGCAGGTGAAGGCGAAAAGGAAAATATCAATGATGACATCGTCTTCGAGATGGAGCTGATAAAACAGATTGAAATCAACATTGATTATATTTTGGGATTGGTTAAAAAATATCATGAAGATCACATCAAAAACCGCGAATTGCTTGTTGATATTAACAAAGCCATCGATTCCAGTGTTGAGCTGCGCAATAAAAAAGACCTTATTAACCAGTTTATCGCCTCGCTTGATATCCATTCGGTGGTGGATGAAGACTGGCAGAAGTATGTGGAACAGAAAAAGATCGAAGAGCTGGAAGAGATTATTGCAAATGAAAATCTAGATCGAAAAGAAACCTATAAATTTGTTAGAAACGCATTTCGCAACGGCACTGTCGCCAGCACAGGTACGGATCTGGCCAAAGTGTTGCCACCCGTATCACGTTTTTCTCCCGGCGGGGAACGTTCGAAAAAACGGGAAAGTGTTCTGGATAAACTGTCGAGCTTTTTTGAACGGTTTTTTGATATTTCTCATGGAAAGTTTTAACAGGGTTGTGTGTTTAATTCGAAAACATACAGAATGACATGACAGACCGGTTTGTCCGACTTGAAAAGGTTATCAGGAATTATATAAAACAGTTATAAAGAATCATCAGATAATGAAAAAAACATCTTTTTCCTTGATTACCGGATAAAGGATAATGTATATTCGCTTAAAGCGTAAGCATTCGGTGACGCCCGTCTTTACAAGGTAAGAAGGGATTGATAATTTAGTGCTCAATAAAACGGAAGGAATCAAAGATGAG
>DMDF01000176.1 GCA_003446605.1 Anaerolineaceae bacterium | reverse complement strand
CACTTCCGAAAGCTCGCTTTATTACAGAATCCTCCCCAGCTGCTTCAAAAAGGCGTTGCTCGGCTTTCTCATCTACCAGAGCCCAGCGTGTTGTCCTTTTTGCCTCATCTTGCTTATTTTTCATGATTGGTTCTCCTTTTTATTGTTTTCAGAATAATTACTCGTTGTTCTTCTCAACATTTATTTTGATGTAACTATGGATTAGCAGGTTAATATTGTGGGATATTAGATTTTTTCAAATCGATTCATCACCTTATCACCCCCTTTTTCCGAGTGTTGTGATCAAGGTCAATGATCGCCTTAGCGGTTTGTTCATCAGTTACCAGGACGTTCAGACACTTATTTCTCAGGGCACCAAGCAATGCGGTGATTTTTTCTTTACCTCCCGCAACTCCAATTGAAAGGGGAGCATTACGCATGTCCATTAGCTCTATGCCAACCACTCTCTCATCAAATGTCGTTTTGCACTCTTGACCATCAATACTAAAAAATCGACCGCATATATCACCGACCGCTGGTCCGGCTTTTAATATTTTCATTTCGGGTTGGGGAATAAGTCCTGCAAGGACGTGTACTTGATCATTTCGAAATGATCCTACACCCACAAGATAGATGTTGGCGGAGCGTGCCATTTCTAGTGATTCACGGATTGTCTGGTTGGCTGCTATCAACTCTTTAGATGTACCAGAGCCCAGTATCGCTGGGGCATTTATATAAAAAGCACGTGCTCCAAGAGCGGTTGCAGCAGTGCGTGTCATTTCATTAAAATCGATATTCAGAGCTTCATGTCCGATACTGCCTGTCGCTTGAATCACATTAATATTTTCCTCTCCACATGATCTCAGTGACCGCACAACCTGCAATAGAGTAGAGCCGGAGCCGATACATAATTTTTGCCCGGCTGTTATCTTGCCGGACAGAAATTGTGCACATGCTCGCCCTAAACTCATTCTGAGGGTTTCTGCCGTTGATCCTAACCAAGGAATGACCACTGCCTCAATTAGATTAGGAAAATGATTTTTCAGTGCATCCTCGATATTGTTCGCTTGACCACGAGGGTCAATAATCCTGGTCTGTATTATGCCCAGGTCTTTGGCTTCTGTTAGATATCGAGAAACCTGAGAACGCGAAATATTGAGACCCTCAGCAATTTCCTGTTGCGTCAAGCCTAATTCGTGATATGAACGGGCTACATCTATTAATACGTCAAGATTTGAATTGAACATATGTGCATACACTTTTGTGCATACATAATAACAAAAAGCTGCTCCTTTGTCAAGGTATCGAATTGCCTCAAATAAAAAGTAACCATGGGAAGTAACGTTGACTCAATAAGAATGTTACTATCCGGCATAAGAAAGATGCCGGGAGGAGCCAATGATGCGTCAACGCAGCAAACGAGAACTGTGGGAGACAACCCAACCGAGGTATCTGAAAGCAAGTAAGACAGAGAAACAGAAGATTTTGGATGAATTCACGGCAACCACAGGCTACCATCGCAAATATGCTATTCGTATCCTGAGACATGGTTACCCGAGAGGTCAGCATAAGAGAAGGGGGAAAAAGCCAATCTATCGTGGGGAAGTGGTGGTGGCATTGGAACAAATCTGGGAAGTATATAGACGCATCTGCTCCAAGCGCTTGCACCCTTTCTTGCCAGAAGGGATCAGAATATTGAACACTACGAGGGGTTCAACATAACTCCACAAATGAAGCAGTTGTTACTGCACAATCATTATTTTCTGGATAAACAGATTGCCTTCGCCGGTTCCCGTCCATACACGAAGAATAACCAAGCAGCTACTCCTTATCAACACATTTTGGCGAATAAGATATCTTGCTGCAAACAAAAGTCCAATTCATCGATCTGTATACTAGGCTCAATCCGCTTGCTTTACACAATGCGATTGACCGTGGGTAGATAAACTGAGAGAACTACCAAAGCGACTTTCCTATTGGCGTCATCGTTCCTCCTAAAGCAACTTCTTCTTTTGAGGCATTATGCCGAATCGCATGTTATGTAACCTTTGAATTTGTCTTATCCCTTTTGGTGGCTCTTAATGGAAATTTTCCAGCATCAATCTTCCCTTCATTTATTTGTAGCTATTGATCATTCTATCTCTGTTTTTGATTTTTGGAATGATTGACACATTTAATTATGGTTAGCTTGGTCATTTCCATAACCGATGGTGTGATATTTTAAAAAACCCACGAAATGGATTTTAAACCAAGGCAAATTTTACTTCGCTCAGGTTAGCTGCTCTTTCCTGTACATGTTATGCCCGACTAATGATCTTTGCACTCACTCATAGTAGTGCAATTTACCGACCGTATACAGATTCGATTGGAATACCAGCATGTTCAAGTGCGCTCAGATCGTTCAGGTGAATAAGCGAAGCACCATGCTCATAAAGCCAAAGCTCTGAAAGTGAAGCTGTGTATAGGTGAACACTTCCTCTCATGCGGGGGAGAATTTCTAATGCCTGGTAGATTAACACTTCCAATACTCCGGCATGCGCTACGATCAGGACAGTTTGGTCTGGATGCTGAGATCGGATAACATCAAGCAACTCGTTTGTGCGCTTCCTTACCTCTAGAAAAGTCTCACCTCCAGTTGGCGCAGATTGTAAATCGTCCTGCCAGGCAGCCCAATCTGTTGGATATTTTATTTGAATTTCTTCTAAAGTTAGACCTTCCCATAATCCAAAATTAATCTCTCGCAACCGCGGTTCCACTATCATTGAAAGGTTATTATGAAAAGATATGATTCGATCTGCCGTCTGCAGAGCTCGCTTTTGTTCGCTACAATACAAAGCATGAAGTTCTACATCTGCCAGAAATTGGGCTAGCGCATTTGCCTGTTCGACACCGGGTGCGTTTAGGTCTGGATTACTTTGACCTTGAAAGCACTTAAGTGAATTTAGTTTTGTTTCTCCATGCCGTACCAATAACAAGCGAATCATATTATTCCTCCAATGTAAAGTCAAATATTTATTGGGAAAACCAAGATTATTTTCTTTAGAAAGTCCAGGTTTTTCATCCATAAATCATGTAGTAGAACAAATTACGAGTAACCAATTCGATAAAAACTTTGTGCACAGGTCAAGAGAGTTTAATTCCCTTGTTTCCAATGCTAAGTCGTTCAGAAAGTTGGTTATATTAATTTCAATCAAATAATTAATCAGATGTGATGATTTTGAAGACCTCCTAATCCCGATGCTATTAATTCGTGCATTTGGGAAAGAAAATGTAGCAATTATTTATCTATAATCCATTTTCTTCATTATGTCAAAAAAACTATATTTCTAAACTGGCAATTTAGATAACTTCATTGTAATGTAAAGTAGGAACTACAATCTAAACAAGATGATAAAACTTAAGCCTTCTCTTGGGAAACTGCATGGTCATTCGAGTGTCAAGAGTCCTAATAATCGTTCCAAATCGAGACATGTCCTTGAAAACAATCATTAATTACCTTATAATCCGTTTGAAATTTTGGAAAACAAGAAAACAAAGTTGTATATTTATCAAGAGAAATAAATAATATGAAAGCTAAAAATTGAGAAAACTTTTAACAAATTCAGACAAGATGATAATACAAAGAATATCCGCTGGTTGCTTGATTAACAAATTATCTTCCTCGCTTGAACTAAACCTGGAGATGAAAATATTCCCCTCATTTTTAGGATTCTTTTTACCATCTCACACATCAATATAATAAAGAGTTGTTATGGAAACCCTTTCAATCGGTAAATATCGCGGTCTGCAGCAATGTACCTCTTCCCGAGGTATTTTCACTTGTTTAGCTCTCGACCACCGGCAGAACCTAAGGCGAGCATTGAATCCATCCAACCCGGAATCGGTTAATGACGATCTTCTTACCCAATTCAAGCTAGAAGTTACCTCCATTCTAGCCAGGGAGGCGACAGCCGTATTGCTTGACCCACAATATTCTGCTGCTCAAGCCATTGCATCAAATGCTATTCCTGGTAGTATTGGGTTGGTAGTAGCTGTAGAGTCGACTGGTTATGGTGGTAAACCGACCGATCGCCAGAGTCGGATTCTATCTGGTTGGAATGTAGCCAAAGCAAAACGCATGGGTGCAAGTATGATAAAATTGCTCGTCTATTATCATCCTGACGCAACCACGGCGTTTACGATTGAAAATTTTGTCCATCAAGTAGCAATTGAATGCCAGCGTTTGGACATGGGTTTAATGCTGGAGCCGCTTTCATATTCATTGGATCCAGACAAAAAAACGCTTGAATCAGCTGAAAAACGATATGTGGTTATCGAAGCAGCTCGGCGTCTTGTTATACCGGGAGTGGATGTTCTTAAAACCGAATTCCCTCTTGACATCGCAACCGACCTGGATGAAGCGACCTGTAAAGCGGCTTGTGCAGAAATCTCAAATGCAAGCTTAGCTCCATGGATACTGCTCTCTTCTGCGATAGATTTCGAAACGTACATGCGCCAAGTCGCCATAGCATGTAGCGCCGGTGCATCCGGTATTGCTGTAGGACGTGCTGTTTGGAAAGAAGCAGTTACCATGGATACTGAAGAGCGAAAAAAATTTCTCCGATCCACTGCGCGCCAGCGCCTCTCACGTTTGAATGCCCTTTGCAATGCATTAGGTAAACCGTGGACAGACTTATATTCCCCTGCCCGCGTACATGCAAATTGGTATTCTAGTTATGGTGAAATCCCTTGATTTATGGGTCGTTTGAGAAATTGACCCCAACTAATACGGAATGTTAGCTTGGAACCGTTATCCGTTCAGGTCAAGAAATGGGTAGGAAGCGTGAATGGGAGAATCTGCCCTTAATCAACTCTTTGTGAGGTAGTGCATTATGGTAATAAAAAACGACATCCTTGATGAAATTATTCAAGCTAAAGAGAAGAATCAGCCCAAAGGAATTGTCTCATTATGTACTTCTCATCCTACCGTATTAAAAGCAGCCATGCAGTATGCCAAGAAAAAAGGCACTTCGATATTGGTTGAATCGACTTGCAATCAGGTAAACCAATATGGTGGCTATACTGGTTTGACCCCTGCTGATTTCGTGGACTTTATGCAGGAAATTGCTCAAAAAAATGGAGTCTCTTCCGAGCAGCTACTTCTTGGAGGAGACCATTTAGGACCAAATGTATGGCAAGGTGAATCGTCTGAAAGCGCCATGGCTAAATCATGTCAGTTAGTACGGGATTATGTCAGTGCTGGATACCGTAAAATTCACTTGGATGCCAGTATGAAACTAGGTGGTGATGATTTATCTATTCCTCTGCCCAAGGAGATAGCTTGCGCCCGAACTGCTGACTTGGCGAGAGTAGCAGAGCAGGCTTGGGAAGATTGCTGTCAGGGTTCTGAACCACGTTATGTAATTGGTAGCGAAGTGCCAATTCCTGGTGGATCAATGGAGCATGAAGATCGAATTGCCATTACTACGGCAGAAAGCGCTCGCGAAACCATTGAAATGACCAAGCAAGCATTTTACCAACGCGGCTTAGAGCAAGCCTGGGAACGTGTTGTTGCTTTGGTAGTGCAACCCGGTATTGAATTTGGGGATGACTTTATTGCAGAATATCAACCGGAAGCCGCGCGCGAACTGGTGCACTTCATAAAAGGATATAACCTGATTTATGAGGCGCATTCCACAGATTACCAAACACGGCAGGGTTTGGCAAATCTAGTAAATGATCATTTTGCCATTCTCAAGGTTGGCCCTTGGTTAACGTTTGCATTCCGCGAAGCAGTCTTTGCCCTAGCCAGGATCGAAAACGATTTACAATCCCTAATCCGCGCCTTTGATCGTTCACACCTATTGGACATTTTGGATGATGTGATGGTCAATTCACCAGACTATTGGGCAAAATATTACAGTGGTAACGAATACGACTTGCATTTTGCTCGGAAATATAGCTTTAGCGATCGGTCTCGCTACTACTGGTCTAATTCCAAGGTCAAGACATCGCTACAAAAGCTTCTCCAAAACCTGAGTAAAAACCCAATTCCCCTCTCTTTGCTCAGCCAATATATGCCAATCCAATACGAACATGTACGCAATGGAGAACTAATCAACTCACCGGAACCCATCATTTTGGATAAGATCACGGAAGTATTGGATATTTATGCAGAAGCGTGCAAAGTGAAACGTGAGCTTCCCTTAGATAATTAACCCAAGTAATATTTATCGATTTTCGGTATCGATTTGAAAATAGTTAGATCAATCGAGAAAGTCAATTTAGAAAAAGAGGGTGAAACCCCATCGATAAAAGATGCATATACCAGCAGATACTAAAACAGTCCAAGTGATAATAGGTATCGCAAAAACGATTTTACTGTCATGCAAGATCGTTTGACAATTCATTTGCTATTAAATAATGACTTTCGGGAATCAGAATTATTAGCCCTGGGTTTTATCAGTTTGAATTTGTTTATAGAAACCTTGTAAATCCTGCATAACAATAGTGACAGATTCTGCTCGATTTCCTAGGGGAGCAAATTTCGGCTTAACATAAAATTCTAGCAATAAAAAAAGGGGAGAGTTTAGGATTATTTCTTGAATTCAACAAACAAGAGACTGCCCCTTTTGGGACAGCCTCTTTTGCAAGAATAAATTTTTTACTGTACAGAAAGTTCTACTATATCTTTTACCTGCTGTTTGCTGGAGAAATCGGGCAAAACAGAACGCAAAGTGCCATCATCTTCAAAAGCAACAATGCAGGTAGCGCAGGCTGAAAGTTCTTCCATGCTGACCTCTGCACTGTAGCCATCGGATGCGATCATGGTGAGGGTGGTGTAATCAGCCACGCCGGCTGCTGCCAGTAGATCGTTCAATGCAACCCCTTCATACACGGTTACAACCCCTTCTTTATCCGTATAGTCAGCACTGGTCATTGGCAGTGCCTTGAGATCCTCTTCCGTCCAGGAAGCAGTGGCTGCACCGCTCAATGTCAGGACGGGTTCACTTACTGCTGGGGCTTCTTCTGTCTGACTTGCGCAAGCACTGATCAATACGCCCGCCAGCAACACACTGATTAAGATACCGATTTTCTTT
>DMDF01000038.1 GCA_003446605.1 Anaerolineaceae bacterium | reverse complement strand
TGGATCCTGTTCCCAGAAGAAGTCAGTGATGCCCAGTGGTTGAAATAGAGTATCCCTGGCAAAATCCAGCAAGCTGGCTCCCAGTGCACGCTCCAACAAACTGGCGGCTAGATGGAAATTGGCGGAAGAATAGATGTACGTGCTGCCCGCTTGGGCTTGTAGCGGAAACTGCAGAATGGTTTGCACCCAATTCTCAGTGGAGAATAACTTCCGCATGGAATTAAAATCTTCAATACTGGCGAAGCCAGCGGTATTGCTGAGCAAATGGCGCAGATGAATGGCAGCTTTGGAATCTTCGGGGGAAATTTCTGGAAAAAAATTACAAATGGATTCATCCAAAACTGCATTTATCTGGTCTTGAAAAACCAAGCCTGCCAGAAGTGAGGTGAACGTTTTCGTTACAGAGCGCACGTTCTTTAATTCCCCTCGAAAATCACTGAGCGGGATGCGCATGAAAGGCATAAACCCAAGAAAGGCTTTGCCAACAATACGCAGCAGGTTTGTTTCCCGATCCATGCGCGCTTCAGGATTAATGGCATCCAGCACGATGCTGTCATTCTGCCAAACCAGCATACGCAGTAGAGGTGGGTGGATACTTTTTAGTTCATCGAAAAAGCTAACGAGAGTTTTTGGGGTTGATTGCATAGCTATTTTTCCATCCATGCTTAACTTTATCTCATTTTTCCTCTGTGCAAAATTCTGGTTATAATCTGTGCAAGCCATATCTCGATGAAAGATTGCTATGACCTTTGATAAAAGCCTATCGCGAATATTTCAATTTTTACTGGCATTATTTTTTGCCATCACAGCTTCGAGTGCCGTGCTGGGTTTCTTTCGCGCATACAATGCGGTTGCCCAAATCCTGTTAACATTCGTGCTCATGCTCACTATAAGTCCTTTCTTAATAAAAAAGGGAGACATGCATGAGATGGAATGCAAGACCAACCTGCCTGGTTGGGCAACCATCCTGCTTTTCGTTGCAGGTGTGCTGATCCTGGTCGCGCTGGTTCTGGTACCCCTGGGGCGCTGGCCTTTATCGCATGCTGGGGATTGGTATCCCTGGGACGCAGGCGCTTATCATTTCCCGAAAGCGGTTGAATTGATGACCAGCGGCTCGATTTGGGATATGAGCATTGCCTATGCTGATTATCCCTTTGGTTATGAGAGCTTGCTTGCTATGGCGTTGTTGATCACTGGTGATACAGCTCTGTTCGGTTTTGTTCATGTATTGATCGTGTTGTTCTTCATCAGCGGTTTCTGGATGTTGGCACGCCGTATTACGAAAGTTGATGGCGGGCTGCTCTTTTTTCTCATTGTGATGCTTCTTCTGAGCGACCACTTTTTCCAATTTCTCAACTTGTGGCGGGTCTTCACCCTGGATATTTATACGGTCGGTAAAAATGATCTACTGGCAGCGGCAGCTAGCCTGGCAGTGATCGTGTATTTTTATAAAACGCAAGCCTCTTTCAAAGAGGGCATGTTGGGATTCGCCCTGGCTTCCGGGTTGGCAGCCAGCGTAAAGCCCAACACGCTGTATGTGCTATTCCCCCTCTGGTTATTCATCATCATGCGCTTTTATCGCGAAAAACTGGCTGCGCTGGTTGGTTACGCGCTAATGTTGGTGCCAGGATCACTGTGGTTGCTACGGAATTTTATCGTACTGGGAACCTATGCCAGTGCTGATGCCAGCCGCCTGGTGGAGTGGAGCATTGCTTCTAATTTAGGAAATCCTTACTTCTATCAAAACATCCCTAAAAATTTAGTGCTGGTGGTGATAATTATAATGCTGGAGATTCTGCTGGCTTGGAAGCATAAGAAAGAACATTTCTGGAATGCCATCATTGCAGTGGTGCTGTTCATTGGTTTTATCAGTACCCCGGTGACGGCGTATTTTGGCGCGACGGATGTTCCACCAACAATTAATTGGCGTTTTGGAGAAGCATTGTTGGCATTTTTGGGAGTGCTGGTGATGAATGATCTGGCTCTGCTGCTGGCTCTACCAAAGTGGAGTCGAATCGCATCCCAAATTGCGTTGGGTTCTCTCCTGGTTATATCTGTTGCATCAGGGGGGTGGTTGATTTTTAGTCAGCGTGAAATGATGCAAAAAGTACCTCAAAATGCCTATATTATCCATGACCAGTTCCCGCAACCGGTAGGTGTGGATGGCTATTACAGTGCTTATGATTATGTGCAGCAAAATGTGCATCATTCTATTGTCTGGGTAGAAAATGGGTTGCCGTTCTATACTTATGATGCGGAATTCAGTAATACCGTTAGCCGGCAGGAACAAGCTGACTATGTGGTCGGATTCCGCACGGATTGGTTTGGTGAAGGAAGGAGCGAATTCCCCGACTTGATCGAAAAATTGCTGGCGAGCCAGACTTATGAAATCGTGTATCAAGATACCCAAGGCATTGTCTTGCATCAAAAATAAGTTTTCAAAAAGAATTATTCATGGAGGGCTGATGCTAGAGATATCCTCCACAAAATGGCTTGTCCTTCTCTTGGTGTACTGTTCATGTACTCTGATTTCACTCGCTGCTTTGTTGTTGCGCATGCTATGAAAGTTCTTTTTCCTTGTTAGGTTTGTCTGTTTTCTAAGAGTTACGATAGAATATGTGATGTTGTTTTTCGTGTTGTGATAGGATTTGCAAAGATCTGGTATGAATCACAGCAAAGTTGGAGTTCTGGGGCAGCTACACTTCATTCCTGTGGGCTTTATATTGTTAAATTGTCATTCGGATCGAGAAAAACTCCGCATGGCGTTTGGGTAATGCACCTCAAGTTGATACTACTAGATGCCCCACCGTATTGATGGATCTGCATACACCAGGCAATTATTAACAGCGCATATACACTTTGTGGAAGATGACAATGCCAATGATGAACCACAATTTAGAGGTTGAGAGCGGCGGGGAAACTTGATCCTGTGAGATACTCCGTGTATGTGGTCATGTGATGGCTACAGACCCTTAGAACAGCTATACTTGAGCAAGCAAGCGCTGTGCGCAACACAGCATGAACTCTTGTAATGGTGTTATTGAAAGAAAACGATGATGATTCATGATTTTTTTCGAGATAAGCACTTGGTGGCGCTGGCTTTTTCGGGTGGCACCGACTCCGCATATTTGTTTTATGTGGCAAAGGAAAGTGGCTGCGATATTCGTCCATACTATGTGAATACACCCTTTCAACCGCAATTTGAACTTGAAGATGCACAGAAACTGGCAGATGCCATGCAAGTTTCACTGACAGTTCTAGAATATGATATCCTGCGTCTCCCTGCAATCGTACGCAATGAAAGTGACCGTTGCTACTATTGCAAACAAGCCATTTTTAGGTTGATACAACAAGCCGCTCATGCAGACGGTTGCGAGTTAATTGTCGATGGTACGAATGCATCGGACGATTACGACAGCAGACCTGGCATGAAAGCGTTAAGCGAATTGGGAGTGCGGTCTCCATTACGAGAGTGTGGACTTACCAAACCTCAGATTCGGGAACTTTCCCGTCAAGCGGGGCTTTTTACGTGGGATAAACCTGCATACGCATGCCTTGCCACACGCATTCCTACCGGAACACTGATTGATGCAGACACATTGAACAGAGTGGAGCAAGCAGAAAACTATCTGGCTAGCCTGGGTTTTAGCGATTTTCGAGTGAGGGTGTTTCATGATGCTGCAAAAATACAAATATCAAAAAGTCAGCTTAATCAAGCATGTGCCATGCGGCTTGAAGTACTGGCTGGTCTTTCCCAATATTTCGACGAGGTTTTATTAGATTTAAAATGTAGAGAATAGCTGTAAGAGGATGTATGAACAAAACTGAAACATTGGCATTGTTACGTAGCGTACAGTCGGGTTCCATTACACCGGAGGACGCCATGCTGAAGCTTAAGCTTCAGCCGTTTGAAGATTTAGGTTATGCAAAGGTTGATCATCATCGCATCATTCGACAAGGTACTCAAGAAGTGATTTTTGGACAGAATAAAACGACCGAGCAAATTGCTGGAATTACCAGAGCTCTGCAAGAAGGTGGTGCCACCGATATACTCATTACACGAATATCATCGGAGACGGCAGCTTCTTTGAGTGAGCTTGTACCAATTGAATATTATCCAGTTCCGAGAATGGGGATCGCGGCACGGAGCAGTAAAAAAATACAAACCGGTTCGGTTGTCGTAGCATCGGGTGGCACAAGTGATATGCCCGTATGTGAGGAAGCAGCTCTCACAGCAGAAACATTAGGCAGTAAAGTGACCCGCTTGTACGATGTGGGCGTATCGGGAATGCATCGCCTGTTGGCGCAGCTTGACGTGCTGATGAGTTGCCGTGTTGTGGTGGCTGTCGCTGGGATGGAAGGTGCGCTTGCCAGCGTGATTGGCGGATTGGTCGATTGCCCTGTCATTGCAGTGCCTACCAGCGTGGGCTATGGTGCCAATTTTGGCGGAGTTGCTGCGCTGCTGTCTATGCTAAATTCTTGTGCCAGCGGCGTAAGCGTGGTGAACATCGACAATGGTTTTGGAGCGGGGTATCTTGCAAATAGAATCAATCAGATGGAAGGCATAAAATGAAGAAAACGCTTTATCTTGAATGCAGTATGGGCGCAGCGGGCGATATGCTAATGGCTGCGTTGCTAGAGCTCTACCCGCATCCCGATCAGTTTTTACAGACCATGAATTCTCTTGGTATCCCTGGCGTCAGTGTCAATCGCAGCATTGTCGAAAAATGTGGAATTCAAGGCACAGGTATTTCTGTTACGGTATACGGAATTGAAGAGGAAAGCGCATTAGTTCCGCAGAGTGACGGTTGTCTTCATCACCAGGAATCGAACAGCGTACGTCCATATTCTCACGACCACGACAATGAACACGTGCGTTCTCATAGCTATTCCACCATGAAAGATATCACAACGCTGATTAACGGACTTTCCGTTTCCGAGTCGGTTAA
Source organism: Anaerolineaceae bacterium (assembly GCA_003446605.1). Taxonomy (GTDB): domain Bacteria; phylum Chloroflexota; class Anaerolineae; order Anaerolineales; family Anaerolineaceae; genus UBA4781. The sequence continues at coordinate 1,581 of DMDF01000038.1, read as the reverse complement.
ATCGCATGCGTTGGCAGTATACGATTTGATTGCCATGGCAGAATCTCATATCCATGGTATTCCCGTAAGCGAGATCCATTTTCATGAGGTAGGCACTCTGGATGCCATTGCGGATATTGTGGGCGTCTGTCTGTTGCTGGAACTGCTTGCCCCTGAGCGGATCATTGTCTCCCCCATCCATGTTGGGAGCGGTCAGGTTAAAACTGCTCATGGCATATTACCTGTGCCTGCGCCAGCAACTGCCTATATACTGCAAGGGGTTCCATTCTATTCAAGCAGCATTCAGGGCGAACTGTGCACGCCTACAGGCGCGGCGCTTTTAAAGTACTTTGCAGATAGCTTTTCTGGCATGCCCGTTATGCAGGTAGAGGCAGTGGCGTATGGGATGGGTAAAAGAGATTTTGAAGCGGTGAATTGTCTTCGCGCATTTTGGGGGAACTGCACAGTTGATAGCGCGCCCAACGAGGAAATTGCGGAAATATGTTGCAATCTCGACGATATGACGCCCGAAGCCGTTGGTTTTGTTATGCAGCTTCTGTTGGATAACGGTGCGCTTGATGCCTTCATTATTCCCATTCAAATGAAAAAGAGTCGTCCTGCACATATGTTGGTTTGTCTGTGCGCTTTGGACCGTGTTTCTGAAATGGCGCTGTTGATGCTCAAACATACTTCGACCAACGGGGTTCGTCAATCGAATTATTTTCGCTACGTGTTAAAATCAAATATCAGTCAACGTGATACGCCATACGGTAAAATCCGTATCAAAACTTCTTCTGGGTATGGGCTTGTCAAATTAAAACCAGAATATGAGGATGTGGTGCGATGTGCAAAAGAGCATAATGTTTCCTTTGATACGGTCTATCAAGCTGCGCTATCAAATTAGAGGCGAATATTTTGATGTTGGGTTTGACCAGTCAGCTCTCACTACCATTCATAAAAGGAAAATTACCTGAAAAACAAGAATATATGTCAGCATAATCAAAAAGCGTGGGATAAATTAGCACAGGATGGCAACGAATGGACTATCCCCGTTTCACCTGAGGTGATCGCAGCTGCTCGCAGAGGGGATTGGCAGGTCCTTTTGACAGAATCCAAACCCGTACCGCGTGATTGGTTCCCCGATGATTTGCATGGCTGTCGCATCCTATGCCTGGCAAGTGGGGGCGGGCAGCAGGCACCTATTCTGGCTGCTGCCGGCGCAACTGTCATCACCTATGATCTTTCATCAGAGCAACTTAAACGCGACCAGGTTGTTGCAGAGCGAGAAGGGCTTGACCTGACCACTGAACAAGGGGACATGCGTGACCTGTCTGTTTTCGAAGATGGCAGCTTTAATCTCATCTTCCACCCGGTTTCGAATGTTTTCATCCCGGATGTGATACCGGTATGGCATGAGGCTTATCGAGTGTTAAAGAAAGGTGGCGTGTTGCTGGCAGGTTTTTCCAATCCCTTCGAATACTGTTTTGATCAGGAGCTAGCTGATAAGGAGGGTATCTACCAGGTGAAATACGCGCTGCCATATTCTGATCTGACCAACATCACAGAGCAGGAACGGGAGCGCATCTATGGCAAGGATGAACC
>DMDF01000190.1:751-4370 GCA_003446605.1 Anaerolineaceae bacterium | reverse complement strand
CTTGAATTTTTGAAACTCGTTTGCATTCACTCTCTTATTGGAGATATCCCACCGCTGGTAAAAATCTTCAAGTTCATCAACGTAGGACAAATCTCTTGACACATCATAAGTTCTTATGAATTCCGCTTTCCTATCATTGAGGTTTATTGAAACTTCATAACCCGCTCTTGACCAAGCTGTGGATTGAGGGGAGCTGCTTTTGGTCCACCAATCCTCAGAAGTATAAGCGGATTTTGGCAAATCATCACTAATGATTCCTTCGATTTCATCAAAAGACAAGGTTAATGAATCGGCTGCTTGTTTTGCGAAATAATCTGCTAATGGAGAATATTTTCCCATTTTAAATTATCCCTTTTGTAGTGAAATTATCATATTTCATTGAAGAACTTAAAAGAATTCTCTTCGCGAAGTTTTGATAAAATTTGATTTTCGCGGTCAAATAACTTTTTATATACGAGCATCATTTGCTTTGCAAATAAATTAATAATTTCATCATTTGGCAACAAGATCAGATGATTTGTTATCAGGCTATTAATATCTAAATTCGGTATAGAAGTACCTGTAGAAAATTCCCAGATTTTTTCTGATAACCGCAACTCGTATAAAATACGATCCAAATATATTGCGAAATTTATTGTATTTGCCCGAATTCTTTTGGTGAAATTCGAATAAGTTATTGGCTCGTCAAAAATATCCTTTAGCCAAGGATTTATCCATAGTGGTCTTCCTAATGGACCAACACCTGATGATGCAATAATTATGTCAAATTCATCAAGTGATCGTTTCTTATAACTACTCTTTTTAATCCATCGAACAGGAACTTCATTGGAATAACCATATTGTCGTAATTTCTCTAAATCAGTTCCACGTAGGCATCGTACTTTAAGATTGTACCCATTATATTTTTCTTCTTTACCCCAATCGCCCCCTATCATCACTTCTGAAATATCGCTTATTGTTCCAACCTCCCACCCCTTGGGGATCATCCCCAGTTCGCTCTCCACCAACGCATCCGGGAAGAGCGCCATGACCGCATCTGGCAGGGGATATGGCTTGCCAGCCATCTTGGCGCGAACGGGGTCAAAGTCCACAAACCAGGATTTGAAGATCGCCCGGGCGATAGCTTCCAGGGTCTCATTCATCCGCTGGTTGAGTTCGATTTTGTCGTCTAATGTTCCCAAGATATGAGCTATTCGCTTTTGTTCGTCCAGAGGAGGCAATAGAAATTCGTAATTTTCTATAGAACCTATTTGTACTCTTTGCCTTCCAGAAGTCCCCGTCATTGATTTTATCGCATACCTTCGGAACCGATCAGAACGAGAAAGGTAATACACAAACAGATTATCAGTTAATCCTTCTTTCCCCCGTAAAACAATAAATTCAGTGGATCCATGAGCAACTTCATTTTCACTTAATACATCAACAAATGCAGTTTTTCCATTTTCAAGGCACGGAGTAATCCTGGCGAACAATGTATCACCATTAATAAACCGACTTCCAGAACCTTTATATTCTCTTTCTTCAATATTTGGTATTTTTCTTTTATTTTCTTCGAGATTTGACATCGAAATATAAGGTGTAATATCACCTTTATTAATTATTCTCCGAGGATTTATATTAACTACATCCTTTAATCTAACTTTTATCATATTTACCACGTTACAGATCTGCTAGTATAAGGTTCAGCAACAGTGTCTGAAATTAGATGTTCTATTGCATATTTCATAGCAGTCATGGATTCATTTGCCCAATCCAGACTGATGCTTGCCCGATGTGCAAGTTGGTTCCTGTGATGACGTGCCATTTGAAATATTTCATATTCTCTAGAATTAATTGCCCCAATCAGATAAAGAATTTCAATCCTTATTGAAGAAGTGTAAGTTCGAGTGTCTTTTAGTCTTCTGGCTCTACTCGAACTATTAACTTTTTCAGTAAATTCTTCCCATAATTTATCAATGATTTGTTCTACTACAATCCAGCTATTTATTAATGCTTCCCCTACTTGTTGTGTCGAGAAGTGTGAATAAGCACTGGCTATCAATATAGGTAAATTTTCGGATATTTCGATCAATTCTTTTGTATATTCAAATTTTATGACTTTATTTAATATTTCTGAATCAATTTCTCTATATAGATACCAAGCGGGTTGGTATAAATGCATAAATGGGCTTAAAGTGCGAAGTAAATATTGTTCCCGCCCACCACTACCAGCCATAATAACAGCGTGATTTTCAACTAAAGAGCCGCTTGATACATGGACAGGGGTTATTGGTTCTGAGATAATTCCAAATAAACATAATTCACATATAATCCTATTGCTAAGATCCGTGAAATTGTCTTTGTACTGTAATTTTTTATTTAAATGATTTCTGCTCAAGTCTTGGTCATTTATAATACCGACTAATTCCTCAGGAGGACGAGAAAAAAGACCACCATTTCTAGTAATGAAAATTTTCTCATCAGAAATACTAATTTCTGAAATTATTTCAGTAGCTGTATATGGGTCCTCAGGGTTAAATCCAGAGAATATTACGTATGGATATATATAAGTGCCAATTACAAGCTCTTTTTCGATGTCCCATTCTAAGAAATCATTTAATGATGCCATTTTAATCTTCCTGATCCATTAGATTACTTCACTCCCCATACCCAAGCTCCTCTAGGTTCTTGCGGATCTCCGCTTCCAGGCGCTGGCTTTCTGCAAATTCCGTATAGAGCTCGTCCGTCAGTCGCAGCATCTTTTCCTCAAAGGGCTCGTCATCCTCCTCACGCTCGGGGATGCCCACATAGCGTCCGGGGGTCAGGATGTGGTTGTTCTCCCGAATTTCTTCAAGGGTGGCTGCTTTACAGAAGCCTGGTATATCCTCGTATGCTTCTAAATCCGGTTGCCCGCGCCAGGCGTGGTAGGTATCGGCGATCTTGCGGATGTCTTCTTCCGAAAGTTCCCGATGGGTGCGGTCCGCCATCTCGCCCAATTTTCTGGCGTCGATGAACAGAGTCTCGCCTCGCCGGTCACGAAAGCCGCTGTTTTCTTTATCTCGAGCCAAAAACCACAGGCACACCGGGATCTGGGTGCTGTAGAAAAGCTGTCCAGGCAGTGCCACCATGCAATCCACCAGGTCGGCTTCGATGATGTTTTTGCGAATCTCGCCCTCGTTGCTGGTCTGGCTGGACATGGAACCATTGGCTAACACAAAGCCGGCGATCCCACGAGGGCTGAGGTGGTAGATGAAGTGCTGCACCCAGGCGAAGTTGGCGTTGCCCGCCGGTGGGATGCCATATTGCCAGCGGGGATCATCTTGCAAGCGGTCGCCGCCCCAATCGCTGTCATTGAAGGGTGGGTTCGCCAGCACGAAATCGGCTTTGAGGTCGGGATGCAGGTCGTTGTGGAAGCTATCGGCGAAGGTGCCGCCCAGGTCAGCGTCAATCCCCCGGATGGCAAGATTGATCTGCGCTAACTTCCAGGTGGTGGGGTTGGATTCCTGCCCATAGATCGAGATGTCGGTGATCCGTCCGCCATGTGCCTGGATGAACTTTTCGGATTGGACGAACATCCCACCGGAACCGCAGCAGGGGTCAAAGACGCGCCCTTTGTAGGGTTCCAGCATCGCCACCAGGG
>DMDF01000190.1:0-594 GCA_003446605.1 Anaerolineaceae bacterium | reverse complement strand
GTAGAACTCGCCGCCGCCCTTGCCCTCGGCACTGGCAAATTTCGCCAGGAAGTATTCATAGACCCGTCCCAGCACGTCCTTGCTCTGGCTGACCTTGTCCCCCAAACCGATGCTGCTGATCAGGTCCACCATCTCACCCAGCCGGCGTTTGTCCAGGGCTGGGCGGGCATAATCCTTGGGGAGCACACCGCGCAAGCGGGGGTTCTCCTTCTCAATGGCGACCATGGCATCGTCGATCAGCTTGCCGATTTCCGGTTTTTTGGCATTGCTTTGGAGGTAGGACCAGCGCGCCTCGGGCACCACCCAGAACACGTTCTCAGCCAGGTACTCATCCCGGTCTTCCAGGATGGCGGCTTTTTGTTCAGGCTCGGTGGTATAGATGAAGCTATTGGGCTCGTTGATCTCCGCCTTGAGGTCCTCGCGCCGGTTCTCAAAGGAGTCGGAGATGTATTTGAGGAAGATCAGCCCCAAAACGACGTGCTTGTATTCCGAGGGGTCCATGTGCCCACGGAGTTTGTCAGCAGCCTGCCAGAGTTTGTCCTCAAAGCCCAGGTTTGACGCGGTGTTATTGTTCGCCATAGCACTCCTTGATGA
>DMDF01000142.1 GCA_003446605.1 Anaerolineaceae bacterium | reverse complement strand
GGTATTGTTCAACTCTTTTATATCCAACCGGTTCGCTTCAAGTGTTTGTGCGACAGCTTTCTTCAAACGCAGCCCCATGGCCTGCATAGTGAATTGCAAATCCATCAAATTAGGAACCGCCAACACCGCCGCGCCGGTTGGGGTCGGAGCGCGCAGATCAGATGCAAAATCTACCAGCGTGAAATCTGTTTCATGCCCCACACCGCTAATAATTGGTATTGGTGAGTCGGCAACCGCACGCACAACTTGCTCTTCGTTAAAAGACCACAGGTCCTCCAGTGATCCTCCGCCACGAGCAAGGATGATAACATCCGGTTTATCGGGAGATACCTGTAAAGCGTGAATGGCTCGAACAATCGCCTGCGCAGCACCCTCACCCTGTACCAGCGTTGGGGAAAGAAGAACCTCCACCAGAGGAAAACGATTTCGCAACGTGTTGAGAATATCTTGCAGGGCAGCGCCGGTAGGAGAAGTGACAACCCCGAGCACATGCGGGAAAGCGGGAATTTCTTTTTTTCTTTCTTCAGCAAATAATCCTTCTGCTTCTAATTTGTTCTTCAGGCGTAGAAATTCCTGAAACAACTTGCCTTCCCCCTGGGAGCGGATCGCATCGCCATAGAATTGATACTGTCCTCCCTTTTCATAAACCCCAAATTTTCCGTGCACATCCACAGCCATACCATCTTCAGGTCTTATATGAAGGTACTGTGCCGTCCATTTCCATATCACGCAACGCAAAGACGCGCTCTCATCTTTTAATGTGAAATAGATATGTCCGGATGTTGGAAATGACACATTCGAAACCTCCCCCTGAACCCAAATATCTTGCAGATCCTGATTTTCCTCAAATAGCAAGCGGATATATCCGGTCACTTCAGAAACCGTGAACACCTGCTGTGAAAAAAGAGAGTCTTCGAACATGCAAATAACAGTATAATCTCTTTTTCATTGAAACAGCGCGTATAATAAGGACTTGAGATGAAAAAGAAAAACGAACAGAAATTGGAGCACGTGTGGGCTCCTTGGCGAATGAAATACATCCAAGAAGCCTCTCAGAAGAAATGTTTTTTCTGTGAGGGTGTGCATCAACAGGATAGTATTGAAAACCTGGTTGTCAAACGCGGAAAATTCGCATTCGTTATGCTTAACCGCTATCCCTACACAAGCGGACACCTGATGGTGGTCCCTTATGAGCACAAAGCTGCCATGAAAAATCTTTCCCCTGAAACCAAAGCGGAGATGATGCAGTTGATCACCGAGGCAATTCAAGTGCTTGAAAAAGAATACGGCGCGGAAGGATTCAATGTAGGCGCTAATTTGGGCGCTATTGCAGGCGCGGGGGTAGCAGATCACCTTCATTTTCACGTCGTCCCACGCTGGAATGGCGACACGAACTTCATGACCTCAGTAGGTAATGCGCGCGTTCTGCCCGAAAACCTGCCCGATACATTTCAACGAATTAAGAATAACTGGCCCTCCCAAAATATCTAATTATTTATGTCCTCTATCGTCGTTCGAGAGAAAAAACCCCAAGATAAGGCTTGGATTACCACCTTGATGCTGGAAAGCTGGGGGAGTGAGCAGGTGGTTGTGCAAACACGCATCTTTCACCCTGAGCAATTGCCGGGGTTTTTAGCCATCATGAATGATGAGAGAATTGGACTGTTAACATACCAGCTTGATCCACCCAATTGCGAGATCATCACACTGAATAGTCTTCAGCCTGGCATGGGAGTGGGAAGATCGTTAATGGATAGCCTGCAAAAAACAGCTTCATCCAATGGCTGCACAGTCTTGAGATTATTTACAACCAACAATAATATGGACGCACTGCGCTTTTATCAAAAATACGGGTTCCATCTTGAAAAATTGATCAAGGATGGAGTTGCGGCAGACCGAAAAATAAAACCAGAGATCCCACTTAAGGCAGACAACGGAATTCCCATCTGTGATTATTTAGAATTGACCATGAGGATCAACCTATGAAATGGATCTTGAAATTCGCAGCTCTGGTTGCTAAAATTCTACCCACTCAAATGAAAGCATGGCTTTACCGCTCCCCCAAGCTAGCTACCAAGATACGTTCAACACTGAATTCCGCCTCACCCGTCGGATTAACTGAAATGCAGATTGCGGGTGGATTACTGCAGGGGTTTCAGATACAGCTCGATATGCAAACCGAAAAGGATTACTGGCTGGGAACATATGAGATCGATCTTCAGGCAGCTTTCCGTAAATTCTGTAAACCAGGTATGACCGTTTATGATATTGGTGCCAACATCGGATACATCAGTTTGATGGCAGCCAAGCAAGCTGGTGAAACGGGACATGTGATCGCATTTGAACCTCTACCAGCCAACTGCGAGCGCCTTCGCAAGAATATAGCATTGAATAATCTACAAACAAGAATTACATTACAGCAATCAGCCGTGGTTGATAATCCCGGCAGGATCACCTTCATGGTTCATCGCTCTGGCGCAATGGGAAAAGCTCAAGGATCTCTGGGTAGAGATGAACAATACATAGACCGCGTTGAAGTAGATGCCATTGGTTTGGATGATTTTATTTTTTTAAAACAAAATCTCCGACCTGATCTGATCAAAATGGATATTGAAGGGGGAGAAGCGCTGGCAGTTGCAGGTATGCAGCGGACATTAAGTGAGATTCGACCCGTCATTTTAATCGAGATTCACAGCCACCAAGCACTTGAGCGGGTGTGGCAAGCACTCCATAATGCCAACTACCAGGTCTTTAGAATGGAAAAGGGGTTTCCTCACATCCAGGATATTGCAGAGCTGGGAGAAAAAACATACGCTATTGCCACGCCTGTTAAATGAAAAAGCTGGTCCATTTTTGACCAGCTTCACCTTGAACAAAATCTGTTTATGGCTCTTCAGGGATGACCAGCATCATAACCAGGTACACCCAGAAGGTTAACGAACCCAGGAATAGACCAAGCGTAAACAGCAAGCGCACAATGGTCGGATCAACACCAATAAACTCACCCAATCCACCACAGACCCCTGCGATCATGCGACTATCTCGCGATCGATATAATTTATGAGCATCATCCGACATTGTAATTCTCCTTTATCAATTTCTTTCAACTCATATACGTGATGTGGTAGAAAAGGTTGCGATTTGTTATTATTAGACTCTTTTTTTGTGCTTTTGCTTCGTCATCTCTTCTTCCTCGATCAATTTGAGGAATTCCTCGACAACCATTGGGTCAAAATGTGTTCCAGATTGAGAACGGATGTAATCCATTACCTTTTTATCTTCCCATGCCTTTCGATACGGGCGGTTTGAAGAGAGCGCATCCCAAACATCAACGATGGTAAATATTCTGGCAGAAAGTGGAATTTCATTACCTTTCAACCCCCGCGGGTATCCGCTCCCATCCCATTTTTCATGGTGACAATAGGGAATCTCCAAGGATGGTGCTAAAAAGCTAATGGGTGAGAGCATTTCATAAGCGATACTGGGATGTCGGCGCATGATCTTCCATTCTTCCTCATCCAAAGGTCCAGGTTTTTGCAGGATGCTATCCGGAATCGCCATTTTCCCTATATCGTGCAGTAATGAGCCACGTCTGACATGCACCAATTCGTCTCCATGGAAGCCCATTCTTTTAGCCAGGGTTATTGTCATCTGCAACACACGCTGACTGTGACCTTCTGTCTCCCGGTCACGCATTTCCAATGTGCGCGCCCATCCCTCCAAGGTTGCTTCGTATGCGCTAACCAATTCCAGATTTGTTTTTTCCAGATCGGTGAATAAACGTGCATTATCCACTGCTATAGCCGTTTCAGAAATCAAGGTATTGAGGTAATCGAACCAATCTTGATCTGGTTCAAGGACAGAACGGTGGAAAATTTCCAACACTCCTTTAATCTGGTTACGTGCAATTAACGGGAAACCGTAGTAGGATACAAAATTTTCCCCGTCCAGTAGTGGTGATTGTGCAAGGGTAGTATGTGCAGTTGATAGATCCTTGACATGAATTGTATTGCGGGTTTGTGCAGCCGTTCCTGCCATCCCCTGCCCCATACGCAAACTCGTAAATTTAAGTGCGTCTGTTTTAAAACCCCTGCCTGCCACATAGTTTAAATTTTTCTCATCAGGGTTATACAGCAGCACATCTGCTGCATCCACCTTTAGTTCATTGATCACTTGGTCCAGGAGCAGAACCAGAGGAATCTGTAAATCGAAATTCTCTGTAATGGCAATATTGATATCTTGCAGTGCTGAAAGGCGCTTCAGTTGGAGCTGTAAATTATGCTCTGCTTTTCTTCGTTCAGCTAATTCCTTTTGAGCCTGTGAATACAAATGGGCATTCTGGACCGCTATAGAAGATTGATTGGCTAAAGTGGTTAAATTGCTGATATCTTCCTGAGAGTAGGGTGATTCAGACATCTTCTCACCCAAAACAAGAACTCCCACCAGATCATTTTTTGTTTTCATAGGAATGAAGATTTCTGCCTTCAGATCAATCAGGTAATCCAGCTCATCCTTCCAAAGTGATTTCAGCATTGTTGATGATTCCATATCCGTCCACATTATCGGGGAATCCAATTTTTTTAATTTCAAAATTAAAGGATGATCCGCACGAAATGTTCGAGTCTTGGAATAATTTAACCCCCTCCCAGAAACCAGCACAAAGGGACTTCCTCCTTTTTGTGAAACGAAAAGACCGGCGCGTTTAATGTGCAGTGTACTTACAATCTCTTCAACAATAAGGTTCGTTAACCGCTGCAGGTCAATCTCGCGCGAGGTCGCGAGGCTGATGCGCTGCAGCATTAAATTGGAATCATACCGTTCACGGAAAAACAGCCTGTTTATCCATTCCTGGAAAAAGTTGATGGCTGGTTGAAAGACCAGAGCTGCTGTTACAGCGGTCATCACAGACACAATCATTTGCTGATTGACCGAAAGTTGAAAAACCCTCACCGCTAAAGTGATGATTAGAAAATAGGAGGTGCCAATTAATATCGTGGGAATGGCATATAACACACTTTTACGAAAGATGACATTGATATCCAGTAATTGATGCCGTAAGATTGATACCGATATTAAGACTGCTGAAATCAAATTAGCGAAAACACCTATTGGGTGTTTCCCCAAATCCGTAAAATTGAAAACAGATCCAACAATAACAAAAAATAAAGCCAGAATGAGATATTTATATCGGTTGCGGACTTGAGGATTACGAGACAAATTATAACCGTTGATCAGTCGATAGGCATTGTAAATCATCAAAGCATAGCCTGGTCCTGCCATCAAACTCACCAATGGGGTGAAGGAATAAACCAATTCCGATCCGTTCATGTAAGCATATGAAACAACCCAGTTGGTAAAGAGCGTGATGACAACCACAACCACCCCATAGACAATAATCCAACGGTCCCAATTCTTCTGCTCGGGCACGATCAATTCTACAAACCGGTGAATACCGATCATAGACATGATGGATGAAACGGTCATTATCCGAAACCAGAAATAAATATCCCCAAATTGTCCCTTCACGATAACGGCACTCAACATCCAAAGCGCCATCATCATCAGGTAGAAACGAAATATGCCTTTCTCTTTTGTCTTTGGTTTACTAAATAAAACAATAAAATAGAGAGCCAGATAACTGACCAATGCAAGAATTGTAATAATAAACTCGATGTCCAAGATCATGTTTTTATTGTATATCTCCTATCAGGCGGGCAAGTATACTATCTTTTAGCTGCACGTGAGGTGGCTTTAAATCAAGCATATCCGCTCTGGCAGCTCGCTACAATTGAATATAATGAATAAACGCTCTATTGTAAAAAAATGTTACGGTTAGAAAAGGATTAAAGTACGGTTCTTTAAGGGATTGCTTGTTGCGTGATGGCTAATAAATGAAACAAAAAATGGGTTGGTAGCCTGTACCGATACAATTACACTGCTGCTTTCTAGATAAAAAGGATCAATCCAAGAACAACCTCAAAAATCAAGCTAATCATATTGGATCTAACATAGGATTTATCCACAATTATTGAAACCAGGCGAACCAAACCCACCGCCAAATACCCAATTCCAGCCATTTTGTACATATCCGAAGACATGTAAATTAATGGTGCTGCACCCAACGCAATGAACAAACCACCCAATACGGCTCGGATCTCTGTTATCCCGCGTGGTACGGTAATTTCCAATCCAGTGAAATCTTGAACCGACCGAGGTTTTACAAGAGAAAAGATACCAGTTATGATCGTAATCCCCGAAGCAACCATCTTTAGATAATCCATAATAATCATTTCATTTTCCTAGCTTTCATATAAACTTACATTTTAAATGATATATTATCTATTACATAAAAAACTAGCAGATTTTTTAAGAACCCTTTATTATGACTAATCACCCGTCGAAACCGAAAAAAGAGGCTGCTCAATTTGCACTGCAGGGTATTTCACTCGGTGTCGCAATCCTATTTTGCGCGATTCTAATTGAGCTGAATAACCTAGGTCTGAATTTTTCTGTTTCATCCATTATAACAATTCATCAAGAAAATCCTTTGATGTGGTTAATGGATGCCATGCCAATCATAATTCCGATATTATCAGTAGTACATAGACGAGGTCTATCGCTGATCGCCCAAGCCAAAGATCTGAAGAAAGAGGTTGCAGAACGATCTCAAAAGATAAATGAACAAAAAATCTTCTACGAATCATTAGTGAATAACAGTCCTGTCGCAATTGTTACCATGGATGCGTATCAAAAAATAATTTCGATTAACGATGCATTCAGCAATCTTTTTCAATACACAGAAGAAGAAATTAAGTATAAAAGCTTGGATGATATTATTGCTCGTGACGAAGATGTAGTCCAGGCATATAAATTCACGTCCCAAGTATTGGAAGGTGGAAAGATCCATGGTATTGGAAAGCGCCAAAGAAAAGATGGCAGTCTGGTTGATGTTGAAATCTATGGTGTTCCAATTTTGGTCGATCAGAAGCGAATTGGGGTTTTAGGTATGTATATCGATATTACCGATAGAATAAAAGCTGAAGAAACCATTAAAAAAAGCGAATTGCGCTTTCGCAGCCTATTTCATGATTCGCCCATTTCAATGTGGGAATTTGATTTCTCCAATCTTAAAAATTATTTGGAGAATCTTGCTTTCTCGAGCCCCGATGAATTGAAAATATTCCTCGAAAAACTATCAACACTAGAAAAAGAGTTCCCCACCCTCATTACTGTTTTGGATGCAAATCAAGCCACCCTGTTATTATTTAAAGCTGCTGACCTTCATCAACTAAAAAAAGAGTTTGATGATATTTTTATTGATCAATCCGTTTCAGCTATTCAGCACATCATAATTTCCCTTTATAGTGGTTCTCGTCAGATCGAAACAGAATTCACTTTCAGAACCTTGGATAATATTCTGATTCACACCATTGTACGGTTATCATTAGTTGCCGGCAATGAGAATAATTGGGCTCGAGTCTATGTTTCTATCATTGATATCACTGAAAGAAAATGGACAGAAGAAAGGCTGCGATACTTAAGCATGCGCGACTCAATGACCTGTCTATTTAATCGCGCTTTTTTTGAATCTGAATTGACAAGATTATCGCAAGCGCAGGTATTTCCCATTAGTATTATCATTGGGGATCTGGATAATCTTAAACGCGTTAATGACACATACGGACACAACGCGGGTGATGCGTTGATCTGTAAAACTGCCTCTCTTTTTATCGAGAGTTTTCGAAGTGAAGACATCATTGCACGTCTGGGAGGAGATGAATTCGCCGTCATCATCCCACATCTGGAAGAGAGTGTTGTTCAGAAAATCCTTGCTCGTTTACGAAAAAAAATTGACGAATACAATACTACCCAGGAAAATCCGGGCATGAGAATCAATATTTCACTTGGAACAGCAACAGCAGAAAGCAATTTTGAAACAGAAGAATTATTTAAACTGGCTGATCAACGCATGTACCAGGAAAAGAATGGAAAGAGAAAATAGAACAATGAATGTTGAAGTAAACAGCACCTACCACCTTGTAAAGCAGGAAGACCTAAATCATCACGGCACACTCTATGCTGGGCGCACTGCAGAGTGGTTTGTAGAATCAGGTTTCATTGCTGCCGCAAAATTAACCCATCCCGAAAACATCGTTTGTTTAAAAATCCATGGAATGCGATTCAATAAACCCGTCCAACGCGGTGAAATCCTTTGTCTGGAAAGCCAGATTGTATATGCTGGCAGAACCAGCTTGATCGCATTTGTCAGAGCAAAAAACAATAACGATAGCTTACTTGAAGGGTTTATCACTTTCGTTCACGTAGATCTGGATGGTAAGCCTTTACCACACCATATCAGCATCCAGCCTGTCACAGAAGAGGAAAAATTCCTTTACCAAAAAGCGCAGGCTCTAAGAAATGAAAAGTGAAACTGGAAATCAATCACTTTCTTTGCCAGAAATATCAATAGTAGTCGCATCACCCGGCAGCGGTTCCTCCGGTGTGATGAGCCATAAGATCGCGTAAACCAGCATGCCACCTAAACCCGCAAAAACCAATATTACAAATATAATCCGAACAATAGTAGGATCAATTTCAAAATAATCTGCCAAACCTGCACACACTCCCGCGATCATTCTATTATTTCTACTTCGATATAATTTTTTCATTTTTTCTCCTGCACTACTTATTACGAAATATTATTCAGAAAGTTGCGCAGTTTTGATTTCTGAGTTGATAAACCCTTGACCACCAGAGTTTGGCATTGTAATCAGGTAATAATCAACATCAGGGAATTTATTAAAACGATAGCAAAATTTTTCTTTAGAGTAGCCGGAGAGCATCATCCAGGCATTAACACAGCTGCTAGATCAAGCAAGATAAAATAATCAAGGCACCCAGAACGAATAAAAATCCTCGGCGGGAGAATCCGTAATTTTAAGCATCGCTTTCTTTTCTACATCCATCACATAGATATCGCGGTTTCCCTGATAATTGGAGGAAAAAGTCAGGTAGTGTCCATCCGGACTCCACTTTGGCATTTCAGTTGATGCTTTAAAGGTGGTCATTTGTTCGAGGTTTTGTGTTTCCAGGTTATAGATGTATATCTCCTCAAATTCGGAACGCGTAGAAACAAAAGCAATTCGCACACCATCCGGTCCCCAGCTTGGTTGTACATCCGCAGCAGGATCCGACGTCACCCGTACAAGGTCCAACCCTGTGGTTGACATGATATAGAGTTCATAATTCACATCGCGATCGGATTGGTACACAATCTTTTCCCCATCCGGTGACCATGAGGGGAATCCATCTGTGAAGGAATTGCTCGTTAATTGCATGACATCTGAACCATCCAAGTTCATCAAATAGATTTCATCATCTCCATCCCGGTTTGAAACAAAAGCGATCATCTTCCCATCTGGTGAGATTGCGGGGAAAACATCGTCGGCGGGGTTGTCTGTCAAACGGGCAACCTCTCCACTGATTCTGTCTATGAGATAGATTTCCGGATTTCCATCGCGATCCGATACAAAAGCAACTTTCTGCCCGCTATTATCTCCGCTCGGGAACACATCTACCGCGGGGTCGCTGGTGATCTTTTCTGTTTCGGAATTTTGTAGATCGTACACAAAAATATCATGAGTTTCATCACGGTCAGATTGGAAAACGATTCTTCCCGTCAGATCACTGGCTGAGATTGTAGGGATGATCACCGGCGTGGCTGTCGCTACAAAAGGGGCTATGGTCACCCACGGGGTGGGTGGGGAAGTGACAGTTGCTGTTACATCAACCTCATCTCCAGTTTGATCTTGTGTGAACAGGGATTGGCATGATGACATTAAAAATACGGACAACAACATAACTATTAATATCATTCTTTTCATTCTTGATTTTCCTGTGTTTGTGCTGCTTCTGGGTCAATCAGATAAAAATTATCAAATTGAATATGTACTCCGGCTTTTTCAAAACTTCCGGCAATCAATCCAACATCGCCCGAAGTAAAGGTTTGATCTTGCTGTACATCCAACAAATTTCCATCTACATATAAGAAAAGAAAATCCTGGTAACAATCCAATTTCAAGGTATGCACCACACCTATTTGGGAAAGCACATCTGAAAGCAACATGTTTTCATGACCAAGCACTGTATATTGTCCATTTTCTATTTTAAATAAACCATAATAGCCATCGCTGCTAATCATTCCCGCGTAGAAATTCTTTTCATCCTGGAAACGGCAGATTAAGCCGTAATTATTATCAGTAGGACCTTCTACACGTAATGCATCAACCTGCAAACTGATATTCTCGTATGTACGATAAAGTGTGGAAAAATAATCCGTATTTGGTTCTTCAATGAGGATATGATAGCCACCATTCATATAGTCTGTTCCACCGAGGTCAGTCTCCAGACGATCCCATCCGGATGTATTCAGACTGAAGTCATCAAAAAAAATGGTTCCGACTGGTTGTGGATTGTTATCCCCATTCCCCGATACCAGCCCTGATGTTGATGGGATAAGACTGCAGCCAGGTAAAAAACCTGTGCATAGAATGGTCAAACATACTAGTTTAAAAAATGAATGTGTAAATGGACCAGCATTTTTCATGATGTGATTATATTACGATGTAGCATTGGAAAAGGGACTGCCAGGAATGCTCACAATGTAAAACAAACTCTACACAATTATTATGTTTTTTGTTTCAGAGCTTATTTTTTCTGGATGTAGTCTCTGGCAACCGATGCTTTTTGCAGGCAGTATCGTCATCATGATCAACAACAACCGTCCCGCCTGCATAGCAGAATTTATGTGGACTCCACTGAAAACTTCCAGTTAGATATAATCCGGAAGGTGTTTTTGCATTAATTCCTTTGCCCGCGCAACGGAATATGGTAGCAGTGCACTGACATCATTTTGAGGACTGATCTCATTAAGTGTAAACGGTTGTGCGAAAGAAACCAGCGGAACCTGGTTAATTTTTTTTCTGTAAACCATTTGATTAATCACCTGCAGGAATTCTGCAATCCTCTGCCTTTCCCTTCTGCCTTTTCGCACACGGGTGAGAGGATGGGCTAGATATCGCGGGATGATTACCCGGCTCACAACTGCCACCTGGACAACTGTTTCCGGTACTTTATTCACAAAAACTTCAATGCTGCGTGACCATTCATCCAATGCTTCCATGGCACCTGGCATAAATGCCGGCTCGGGGTCCATATGGGCACTCGGGAACATGACCACGGCACCACCCTTTTCAAGATGCCGTACGGCATTGCGAATGACGAGCATGCGCACATAATTATCTACTGAGGTGAAAAGGAAGTGGTCATTGGCATTCTTCATGATTTTCAGGAAGGGGATATTCGATGAAACAATTTTCACATCATCACGAGGTAATTTGGCTGCCAGACAAAGTGCGTCGTATGTACCAGGGTGATTTGAAATGACTAAGAGAGGTCCTGTTTTTGGTACATCTACATCCTCAAGAATCTTGATGTCACTCACAAGAAGTTTCAGGCTGATATCTACGGCTTTACTGAATCCATGTTGGTAAACCATTTTATCAAAATAAGCTCCCAGTTTTGAAAAACGGTTGATGGGAACCCAGCACAACACTTCGATCATTTTTCTCCAGAAGTTTGTGATCGGCAATCCCACCGCTCGCACGATTTCATCCAGCAATGCTTCGCGTAGTTCGGTTTCAGATGTATATTGATAAGCAACCATTGTTTTCCTTGATTAAAACAAACTACTTTCCTATTTATAACCCTACCACAATGGTTCTTGTACAAAACTGGGGGATATTTTACAATCTTTTTACAGGTATTTCATCAAAAATTAAGGAATATATTCAACTCTGTTTCTTCCCTTTTGTTTCGCTTCATATAAAGCTTGATCTGCAGTGGCTATAATTTCTTGCAGGGTCTCGCGTTCAGAGGACAACCTGGTAACACCTAAACTAATGGTCACGGAAATCTCATCTTCCATATACTTCACACGCAATGATTCCATACTATACCTTATACGTTCTGCTACCCTCACGGCAGCTTCCCCATCGGTGTCAGCTAATAAGATCAAAAATTCCTCCCCGCCATATCGGGCAAATACATCGCTGCTTCTTAACTCTTTCTGGGCTACCTGGGTGATTTTCTGCAAAACCTTATCCCCTGCGAGATGTCCAAAATGGTCATTGACTTCTTTGAAGTGGTCAATGTCGATCAGTATCATGCTCAAATCTTTGTTATAACGCCGCGAACGGTCAAGCTCTTTATTGGCTGCCAAATACAAAAATCTGCGGTTGTAAATTCCTGTTAATTCATCGATAATCGCTAATTCCTTCATGCGATCATACATAATCACATTCTGAAGCGTGATGGCAACTTGCGAGGCAATCGTTTCAAGGAACCGAATTTGGTTTTCATTGAATCCTCCCTCGCGTCTGTTTCCAGCTGTCATAATGCCGATGATTTCTCCTCCCTCCAACAAGGGAATATTAACGGAAGAATGTATGTTTTCGATGGGGTAATTCTTAAGTTTTTTTAGTTCAGGCGGGATATCTTCCGTTTTATAATTCTTTACATATACAGTAGTCTTCTTATCCAACAATTGCTTGAGTAAATCATTTTGCAGATCGGGTACTATTTCTATCATCTGCGTTGTTTTATCCTCTGAATTATACAAATAGAGGGGGTATTTATTATCCTTGTTAAATAACCCTAATAGGAATAGATCAATGTTCTTAAGGGTTTCTACCTGCTTGAATAATCCGCTGACAACTTCATGAATATCAAGTCCTTCGGTCATTGCCATTCCGACTTCATAAAGTAGCATTAGCTCTTGATTGCGTTGTTTTAACTCCTCAACATAACGCGCGTTTTGAATCGCGATAGCAGTTTCATCCGCAAAAACTTTCAATCGTTGAGCATGGCTTTGATTGTAGAAATTGGGTGTTTTGCTATCTACATTGATAAACCCGATTACCTTATCTCCAACAACAATTGGACTACCGATGTACGAACGTATCCATTCCACTTCCGGGTTCGCCACCCAGTTGGGATATGCCTTTGTATCGGATACAACCACAGCGATCTTCTCTCTCGCCATCATCTTGAAATCCGGGATATCATCGATTATATAATCCAGCGATTGGATGGCTTCTTTTGAACCAAATTTTTCGTACCCCTTCAGCTTCACAAAACGCATTTTCCCGCCATTTTCGAGTAATGCGATATTGGCTGCATCATGAGGTACAACCTCATGGATGCTATCCAGCACGCGTTCCAGGATCACTTCCAATTCGAGAGAACTGTTCAGTGTGGCAGCTATATGAGAAAGAGCTTCCGCGAATTTCCTTTGCTCCTGCTCATACATTTCTAGTTGTTTTCGTTTCGAGATATCTTGGATGACGATCAATTGTCCGACAGGGTTAACATTTGTCACAATGGTGGAAGTACTTACCTGCAAACAGGTTTGTGCAGTCTCATCCAAACAGATCTCGAACTTTTGGTTTTCTGGATTTTTTAACTTTTCCAAGAGGTGTGGAAATGGTGAGAGCGCTTCATCAAGGGATTGTTTTATAATCTGTTTTCTAGAAATTTTCAAAATACCGCAGGCAGCACTGTTTACATCTACAATTTTTTTATGAATCTCCAACACAAGGATGCCTTCTTGCATGTTATCAAAGATGATATTGCGAGCAATTGGCACCACCTCAAAGATCTGACCGCGATATAACGATATTGTTAATACCAAACCAGACAAAGTCAATCCAATCGGTGTCAGATCCATACCTTTAATAGGGCTCCGCCCCATTAAATAGAGAAGATTTCCACCCCATGGCATCAAGGTCGCAAATATAAGCACAGCCACTTGAATGCGATGTTCCCGCGGATAGTTTAGAAATGTCGTTATCAAACGAATCATCCCCCTCATAATCAGTATATAGCCATATACAAAATAAACCCAAAATAATGAGCCGTGTTCATAAACCAGGTTGCCAATTCCACCCTCATCGGCTGGATAAATATTTTTCCAAATCAATCCATGTTTTTCATTCACAAACACAAGAATGAGTGTAAGAGCAGGAATAATTGAAATAAGAATTATATTTCTGGTTGTAATCCATTTATCTTTTCGACTATATTGACTGGCAAAAACAAAATAAAAAACTGGTAGTGTAACAATTCCCAGATATTCAAATTTCGCCCAAAAAACCTTATTTGAAACAGTATCTGCAACTCCTTCAAAAACTCGAAATATTAACCATAAAGATATTGAAAACATTACACAGGCAAATGAGACACCTCCCGGTTCAGTACGCTTGATTAAAATAATCACGGCAAGAAGAAAGGAAACAATAGCAGCGCCAAAGAATAAAAGATCAATCGGCAGAAAATAATGACTCATTCCCGCAAAGCCTTTCGTTGAAGAATTAAATTTGTGAGCTGCCGTGAAATACCGATGAATCGCTTATTTCTTATTATACGTTTTTTTAACTGACCTTCCAGTATGCCTTCGCATGGAAAAAATAACATAGTGCCACCTGGACGCACGGGTACGTAGCTGCAATCAGGAAAGCAAGTACTTGTGGTTCATTTTGAGATAGACTTCCTACAGTTTTGCTTCATCTATGATTTACACATCAGAAAGATGTTTCTCAAACCAGATTTTCGTCCTAGACCAACATAATTTCCAATCCTTGTCATTCATAAAATGCCCTGAATTAGAATATTCCACATAACTGAAGCGGTCATCATAATCCGGGAAATACCGTCCTAATTGGATGTGAAAATTTCTGGTATATATAGCCGGGACAACTTCATCCTTCCCAGCATTGACCGAAAGTAAATGGATCTTCGAAAATTTACCAATATTTTTTTCAGGGCTTAACTCTTCAATATTCCACTTGGGAGAACCGAGAATCGAAACAGCA
>DMDF01000201.1 GCA_003446605.1 Anaerolineaceae bacterium | reverse complement strand
ATGTATTCCTCAATATTCTCAGGGTTGATGCTGCCGCAATTGCGCAGAACCACTCTGACTTCTTTAGGTGTGGGAGTACCCAATTCCTGTGCTTTTTCTTTGGGAGCGGGAGCCAGGAATTTATCCACCATCCTCCCCTTCAGGAATTGTTCTTCTACCAAATAAGGTATATCTGAAGCACTGAGTCCGACATAGTGATACCCTTCAGGATAAACGAGGATCTCAGGACCGAAATTACCATCCCCGATGCGGGGGGTGTCAATTACTTCCACCTCATCGGTGAGATTGTGTTTTTTAATTTCTTGCAGTAGAGCGTGCTTGACCTCTGTACCACCTCTCGCAAGGATAGCAGGGTCATTGCTGAACAAGACATGCGAACGAATATATGCCATGCTAAGAGCGTTTTCCTCCAATCATCAAAACTTAAAGAGTGATCATGAATTCTTT
Organism: Anaerolineaceae bacterium; assembly: GCA_003446605.1. GTDB lineage: Bacteria > Chloroflexota > Anaerolineae > Anaerolineales > Anaerolineaceae > UBA4781. The sequence continues at coordinate 9,746 of DMDF01000201.1, read as the reverse complement.
GACGATTTCTCCACCAGAAACATGTTCTTTGAGAATACGTTTGGCAATTTCGGGAGTGACCTTGCCGTAGGTTACTTTTTCTTCCTCACCGCGAACGACCTGCAGAATGGGCTCCTGCTCGCAAAGACCAATACAACCGGTCTGTGTGACAATGATGCCTTCCATGTTTTCAGCTTCGATGAAATCCAATACAGCTTTCATGGTCTCTCGAGCGCCCGCTGCAATACCGCAGGTCCCCATTCCAACGATCACCTGTGCTTTGCCAGTGGTGGTGGTTTTTGAGCGTTTTTCAAGAGCTTCTTCACGAACCCGTTTAAGGTCATCAAGGCTTTTAATTTTGTTCATGGTGTCTCCTGTTTATGAATATTTTTTATTTTTTGCATTCCATTATTGATTTCATTTTTTAGGTATCTGAGAACGATGGGATCAGAAAATGGGATGCCATCCAGACTTTCACGGATGGGCTCACTATCCAATGTGAATTTTTTGCCATCGATACCATATCTGAAAATCCAGTGCACATCTGGGTATCCAACCAGCAGATTCAGGAACGTGCTCTGGATATCTCCCATGGGCATACGGTCAATATGATCCAATTCAAAACTTGTCTCAACGCTGGTACCTACACATGGGGTGGATTGTATGGAAAAATGACCATTGCATGCTTCAGCGGCAGCTTTTAAAAAGGGAATACCGAGCCCCACTTTGCGTGTAGTGCGTGAGGTTATGAATGGGTCGGTTATTTGTGTGACCATTTCAGCATCCATGCCTTTTCCGTTATCTTTTATCTCGATCGTAAGCAAATTTTTCTGGCTGTTCTCTTCAATATCAATGGTAATTGTTTTGGCATCAGCCCTTACGCTGTTTTCCGCAATATCCAGGATATGAAGAGACAATTCCTTCATGATCTGCCTGTGGTCTTAGGCTGTTTCCTCGGTGATGATAGTACGCAGCAACTTCGCGATGGTGCTGGGTTTCACACGTCCATGGATATCATCATCAATTACTACCACTGGCGCTTGACTGCATGCGCCAACGCAGCGGCATTCTTCAACCGTAATAGTCCAGTCGTCATTGGTTTCTCCCGGTCCAATACCGATGAGTTGTTTAACTTTTTCAATCAGCTGGGGTGCTCCACCAACATAGCAAGCTGTTCCTAGACAGATCTTGATGGTATGTTTTCCGCGGGGTTTTGTTGTGAAGAAGGAATAGAAGGATATGACACCGTGGATCTTGCTGACGGGGGTGTGCAGGTAATCTGCTATATATTGCTGCATTTCCTCCGAAACGAAACCGATCGTGTTTTGGATCTCATTCAAAATCACCATAATGCTGCCAGGTTTATCCTTGTTTTTCTCCAAAATAGAGTCTATTTCAGTTTTGGATTTTTCATCTTCCAGGGGATTCAATAAGATGGTATTAATTTTTGTTGTTTCCATTCTGCCTTCACCACTAAGGTTGTGATTTAAACCAAGTGATTTTATCATGATTGGAATGATATTTCTACGATTATGTTAATAATGGGAAGAATGTGTAGGAAAACGAGGTTAAAAATCGGGAATTATCGAGAAATTACGCCCATCCTGGTGGTGCAAAGCCATTTTTAGTTCTGATATGGTAGGTTCTTCAATTATAAATTGATTCACACCCAGGAATTGGTCGGGAAAGTGGGCGTCTCCTCCTATCAATAAAGGGTACTCGTTTAATTGTGGGTATAGTTTACATGCTGCTTGAGGGGTGAGATGGCGTGAGATCTCCAAAGCATCCAGCGTGATATCGGTAGGTACCAACCCTAATACCGGTAAAAGCCCGAATTTGGTGCGATTAACGTGTGCAGGAATAAAGAGCCCGCCTATTTCTGTCACAATGTTAAAAGCTTCTTTCAAAGACAGATTGCATGAAATGATCAAGAGCTGTTCTTCGCTGCGGATGAAATCCCCGCTGGCATCCACCACGTATTGCTCTCCAAAGAATTCGGGGTTGTTTTTAATATCTGGTAGGTGTTGATCAATGATCGTCTGAAATGCTCGGCTTTGTTCAAGCGTATCGAACAAGCACAAAGTATGGACTTCCTCTTTTGTTTGCAGCTCCATTCCAGGTAGTACGGTCAGGGGGGTACCTACGGCTGCCTGCTGGACCGCTTCGATATTGGCGGTGTGGTTGTGGTCGGTAATGGCAATCAGGTCAATATGACGTTCAAGGGCTTCAGCCACGATGATAGGTGGAATCATCTCCACCGCAGCACATGGTGAGAGAACTGTATGGATATGAAGCTCTGCTCGTAAGGTTTTCAAGGGTATATGTGGTAATTGATTATTGGTTGCTTTATTGATCAATCTCGCAGTCCCATTTCCCATAGCTTTCCGACGATGTAGAAAGAATTTTGGGAAGTTGAGAGCAAAGTAACGCCTTCCTCCGCTGCCTTCTTGATCGTCTCCTCATCTGGCTTTGCCCCTTCGGTAATGATGATGGCAGCTACATCTAAAAGACATGCCACGGCAACGATGTTATTGTGGGATTGCAAAGTGATCCATAGGCTCTGGCTTTTTGCTCCCGTCATCACGCAGCTTAACATATCCGAAATATAGCCGCTGGTGGGGGTGATTTCCCCCGCTTCTTTGGGGGCAGTAAGGATTTCGAGATCAAGGTTGTTGATTATTTGGTCTAATGTCATACTTTACTCCTTTTCAGATTGGTAGCCTTCACCTACCGATTCATCATCTTTGAGATATACCTTCATACTTAGTTGGGTTCCTTTCCCAATTTCTGATTCAAGTTTCATTTCATCCACGCAGCGTGAGATGTTGAAAAGACCCATCCCGGCGCCAAATCCCAATTCACGGATCTCTTCGGTTGCAGTGGAGTAGCCTGGTTTCATTGCTTCTTTGACATCCTCTATGCCGGGACCATCATCCCAGGCGTATATACTGATCTGGTGTGGTTCGATCTCCACGTGAATTGACCCACCATGGTCAGCATGGATGATAAGGTTCATCTCCGCTTCGTATACGGCGATGCCGATCCTGCGTGCCAATTGCGGATGCGCCCCAAGACGCAGCAACGCTTTTTTAATGTTGCTGGAAGCTGCCCCACCATGCATGAAATCATAGTGATTGATCACATAACGCAAGATGAGACTGGTGCGATCAGATTCGATATCCTCAAAGAGGTGAGAGGCGCGATAGCGGCGGACTTCTTCCTCGTGATAATCATGTTCAAGTGCTTTGAGAAAGCCATACGTAATGTCACCCTTGGTGATGATGCCAACCAATTTCTTGTTTTCATCCAGTACGGGCAGCCTACCTAAACCGGTGCGGGCGAAGGTTTTCATGGCTTCCGTCAGATAGTCAAAAGAGTTCAAGAAAACCAGATCGGTTGTCATATATTTTCGTACCGGAGAATTCAATTCTCCATTGATCAGACACTTGATGAGATCTTCTGTGCTGATCAACCCTGCCAGCTCATCGTTTTCAACTACCGGTACCCCGGAAATGCGTTTTTCACGCAACAGTTCAACTACATCGCTCATGGGGGCATCGGGAGAAATGGTGATGAGGGTTTTGGTCATCACCTCTTCAATACGGATGATGTATGCGAGCTCTTCAACCCGCGTGATGCTCCCGGCAAGTTGATCGGTGATCACTTTTCCTTTGAAACGTGGGGGTTCATCACTGAAATCAAGATCTCGCATGGAATCTCTAATCTTCTATTGCATTTTCGAGACTGGGTAATCCTGTTTGATGCAGACGACCTGACAGTTCATACATACCAAAAGGGGAACTGATCAGTGGGATTTCAGATTCCTCAGCCAGCTTGATAGTTTCATCTGGTGGCATTTTCCCACGCACAAAAACAATAGCCGCCACATCTGCCATTTGTGCTGTGCGGACGACCTGTGGGTTGATCAAGCCGGTCATTAAAACTGCGTCAGGTTGGATGTACGCCAGTACATCGCTCATCAGATCTGCGCTGCAGCCACCTTTGATCTCGCGATCAGGGTCAAGACAGCTTTTCTTGGTCAACAATTGCCCTTGCGTAATATCAATTAATTCGGATACGTTCATGATTCTTTCTTGTCATAAGGTCATTTGTAATTATATGTTAAAATCCTTCGCAGAGAATAATAACAGGTTTTCCATTATGAAAAATATCATCCCTGCTGTAAAAGGCACTCGAGAATTTTACCCTGAAGATATGGTCGTACGCCAATGGTTGTATGCGTTAATTCGAGAAGTCTCGGAATCATTCGGCTACCAGGAATATGATGGACCATTTCTGGAGACCTTGGAGTTATATGCAGCGAAATCAGGTGAAGAACTGGTTAAAGAACAATCTTTTGTGTTCAATGATCGCGGGGGGAATGAGGTTGCGCTGCGACCTGAGCTGACTCTCAGTTTGGCGCGTATGATAGCGCAGCGCCAGAATGAGCTGGTTTTCCCGCTGCGCTGGTGGTCGTTTGGTCCTTTCTGGCGCTATGAAAAACCGCAAAAAGGACGCACCAGGGAATTCTTCCAGTGGAATGCGGATCTGATCGGGGTTGACTCGCCTCAAGCGGATGCGGAAGTGATCGCGTTGTGTGCGACCTTCTTTAAGAAAGCCGGTTTGGTTCCCCAAGAAGTGCAGATATTTATCAATGATCGCCAGTTAATGGAAACTGAACTGATAAAACGTGGCTTTCCACAGGAACAGCATAAGAACGTCTTCAGGATGATCGATCGACGCGATAAACTCTCTCTGGCAGGTTGGGAAGCATTCGTGAAGGACAATGGCTGCACGAATGAACAATTTGTTCAATTGAGAGCAGTGATCGAAGATAAAGAGTTATGGCATTCATCTCCCAAGATCACACACATCTTTCAGATCCTTGATTTTTATGGGGTGGGTGATTATGTTAGCTATGACCCCCGCATCATCCGCGGATTGGATTACTACACCGGCATTGTTTTTGAAGCCAAGGATATTGGTGAGAAGAACCGTGCCATTCTGGGTGGGGGGCATTATGCAAACCTGGTCGAAGATGTGGGCGGGAATTCATTACCCGGTGTTGGGTTCGCGATGGGAGATGTGGTTTTTCCTCTGGTGCTGGAAAGCTACGGGAAATTACCGTCGCTACCAACCATGCCTGCTCGCATTCTGGTAACCGTTTTTGATGATGATAGCTATAAAGCTTCTGTGGCATTATGCAACCGATTGCGGGTGGTGGATATCAATGCTGTGCTTTACCCAGAACCGGATAAGCTGGGAAAACAATTCAAATATGCGGATCGTTGTGGTTTTAAAGCAGCGCTGGTAATCGGTCCGGACGAGCTTTCGAGAGGAGAGATTGTCTTGAAAGACCTGGCAACTCGCGAGCAGATTTCCTTCCCGAATGAAGAACTGGAAGATCGTATCAAGCAATGGCTTGCCGCTGAAAAAAGCTCATGATACAATCGAACATATATGGTGGCTGTAGCTCAATGGCAGAGCACCTGTCTGTGGAACAGGATGTTGCGGGTTCGACCCCCGTCAGCCACCCAACTGAGAGGACCTTTCCAAGGTCCTTTTTTAATTGAAATGCTGACAATTTTATCCAATTCTCAACAATTGTTCGTATCAATCAAGGTGTTATGAAATGAGAAGGATTCTGCTACCAATCTCCCTTGAATACTTGTAAATGAGATGCTCCTTCGATATCAGGAACCTGATCAGAATATAGAGAAATGACATTTTTCCTAACCCGGCTCTGTAAATCCTGATAAGACCAATCTTTGCCAATTTGATGCATGTGCAGCAGTTCATTGACTAGAAAGTAGGTATATACCCCGAAAGTCGTTTTCTCTTCGGTTTCCTCGAATTTTCTTTCTACGGCAAGCTGATTGTCTTTGCAGGCAGCTAGTAGTATATACGATGGAGGAACATCTTGATCCGAAAGCCAACCGCTGGTTCCTCTTTTAGGATGGGTTGCTGGTAGAGCTTCGATCGGTTTGACTCTATCAGGGGCAATTCGACCAACAAGGGTAGTATCAGCATCTCTCTTATATATTTTCTTTCGGAGTATGGTACCGCTGTGGCAGGCATCGATGATAAAAACCAGATGGAGGTCATCGGCTGCCTGGTGCAATTCTTGCGTATATTGAAATAGTTCATCATCGAGGATGTACTCTGCATCAAGCGGGACGAGCGCTTCGTCTTTTTTGTCTTTTAGTTCATCTGGTGGACTATCCCCCTTTTTCTCTCTGATTTGATATCCATGCCCTGAGTAATAGAACAACACAGTACTCCCATCCTTGTTCTTTATTTCCTGTTTCAGCCGTTCCATTCGATCAAGGATCTCGGAGCGTTTCAGATTCAAATGATAGGGTGTATTCCCCATGAATTCAAAACCAAATTCATCACGGAGCACGTAACTCAAGCGCTCTACGTCGTTCTGAGGTCCCTTTAACGGTTTGTAACTTTTAAAAATGCCTTTGGGGTAATCCCCGATGCCGATCAATAAAGCCAATTTAACCATTTCTCACCACCCAAACGAAAAAGAATATTAAAAATGCCCGGGAATAAAAAACTATCCTTTCCAGACCAATGGTACGATAAATGTATATGCGGCAACGATCATGGTTGAGATCGTTTTATCCAGTGTGAACGCTAAAATAGGATCCCCCAGCATGAAGACCCACAGCACGAAAGCTATGGTAGAGATGATGATGGCTACCCATTGTTTGTCGGTAGTGAAAATTCTGGAGAGGAGAGCAAGCACTACACAGATCAATGACCAGTATCCCAGATAGGAAACATCAAAGAAATCAAACCCTTTTACAGTTGTATAAAGCACGACAACCTCGGCAGGGGCAAGTTTTACAATCCTTCCAATGAATTCGGTAAATGAATCCCCTTTCTTTGCATCAATTCTTAATGGTGCGCTCATAATAACCTCCTGAATGGTTTATCCCGGGCATTTTCATGTCAAACTGCTCAATGAAGAAGCATCAATAGATTTTCCTGCATCTATGTTGTATAAGGGCTGTATTCTTGACTATAGTGATTTCCCACTTTGTAATGATGAACCCACTATACAGCTTTCAATTTAACAAGTCAATATACTATCCAATTGAGCCAACGGAAATGAACGCAAAGTAAAAATAGGATCAAAACCCAAGCCTAGCATCCTAAAATGCGCATAGAATAACTTCAAAAACATGAAAATGGCTTGTCTCAAGAGAATGACGTCTTATGCAATCCCAAGTAATGTTTTTCTACCCTGAAAGAAATCTATAATCGAGAAAGGAAGGTATTTTGCAATCAGGTTATCGACAAATGGAATTTATGGATGTTCCAGCATATGGCTTACGATGGCATCTGCTGCTTGCTGATAGGGGCAGAAAAAATGAATATTGGTTTTACGGGAAAGATCCAGCAGTTCTGCTAAACCGCTGTGATGCAGGCGTACCCACAGGACCATTTCAGGATTGACCTGTTGGATTTTGTAGGCTGTTTCCAAATTGATGGCATCTTCACCTGCGGTGAGGACAGCCATTTTTGCAGTTTGGATATTTGCCTGCATCAGAGTTTCCATGTCCGTCATATCGCCTTGGAATTGAAGAATGTGATCATCTCCATACCCAAGTTCCGCTAACAATCCAGGGTGGGGATCGATCAGGATCAGGTCCATATCAGGCTGCTCCCTCCTCATTTTGTGCAACAGCTGGCGACCCATCTCTCCAACACCACAGACAACGGTGTGATCTTTAAATGTCTTTGCTACCATCAAATCCCATTCCTTTCTATTCACTCGGCGCTGTAAATATGTGGAAAAAACACGCATAATCCCTTCACTGACGATGACCAGCATCAAGATCGGTGAGATGAACGCGATCAAGGTTGGGATCAGTTTTCCCCCGGTTTCCACTCTTTCCATTGTCGCCAAATTTAGGGCATCCAGGAATAGTTGTGCCCAGCTGGCTTGCGGATCTGTGCCATAGAAACGGAGCAGCACTGCAGAGATAGTAAGAACAACAGCAAATAAAATAACGTTGATCCAGATCGAAGAGAAGATTATTGAGAAATCTCGCCACGTGTTCTTTCTCATAAGCTCAGTTTCTCTTCATGAAAGATTTATTTTGCAACGGTTTCTTTGATTCTTACCATTTTGTAACCTACGTATTCCAGAATCCATGGAATAGCAAGGGTGATGACACGATCCAGGTTACGGTAATGTTCGCTGAGTACCATATCCTGCCCGAGACCCATCTTGGATGTGTATCCTTTTCCGTAGATCGTTTCAGCTTTTTCGTATTCTTCCTTGTCCCATGGGACTAGAGCATCATGTAATTTATTGGATTTATCCTTTTTAGGAGAGTACATCCAGCCTGCATCAATATGATGCTGAACCCAGCGAATGTGTTCCAGTTGACTGACTTTCTCGAATTCCTCATGGGTGAGAGAGCCCGCAGGGATGGTTGCGTCTAGTGGAATAATTCCGAACCCAACAGCTGCCAATTTTTCCGGGATCTTGCGTGCGTTATGGTAATTCTGGGAAACTTCATCCACCGGGGTCCCTTCAGGTAGGCTGGTCAGTTTTTTATATTCGTTTAAAAATTCATCTTTTGTAATTGTGAGAGGTTCTTTTTCTTTCCCTGAAGTGAATACCAGCGAATAGATGGTATGGATTCCAATCGCCATTTTCTCGATGGTGGGTTCATCAAGGTTGATCTCGTTGACAAGATGATAAAAAGATTCGCCGCCTTGGTATTGCCGGAATTCCTGTGATAGGAGCGTGTAGAACTGTTGCCCATCCACATGCAGGTCCATCTGCGATTGTGGTGGTAGATCGGAACGATTGTACTTGTTCTTATTAAATAGTTGGCTTGTCTTGAAGATGGTTTCCATGGAACGTGTTCCATGTTTAAATTGGGGTGCCAAAAGGAATGCGTTAAGGACGCCATCATCAATCTGCAATTCGCCATTCTGTACTAGGTGATGGTAATTAAGGCTGAGCAGGGAGTTAACCAAGATTGCTCTGCGGATGATATATTCTGGATCAGCATTCTTTGCCAGGTTCATAATTGAGATCTCATCTAATGCTGTGTCAGCAAGTTTTTTCCTCTCAGAGAAAGGCAACACGGGGTTAGGACCCATAACGTTGATGTACCCTTTCAAGCGGCTCAGGAAATCCGGACCTTTTTGTGAGCGCGCACCCTGTACTTTTTCTTCAAATTCTTCCATACAGGTGCAGGTACCACCGGCGAAGACAAATATCGATTTCCCAATATTATGGGTTAGCTGCCCCTCCTGGAATTCTCCATCCTGCATGGGCGCCAGGAAATAGCGCAGCCATGCCAGGTCTTTGCTATCAAACTCATCCCAGAAAACTAGTGGGATCTTGCCGGAGAGGGCTATATCACGAACGGCATGAAAGGCTTGGTAGAGATCAGTGGGATTATCTTCATTGAACTGGGATAGATTGAAGGTGATATCTTTAATTTCATACCCAGGCAAATTCAATGCTTTTGCCAGCTGCTTGATGCTGAATGATTTACCAGAACCCGGAGCTCCAAAAACGGCAATTGAAAGTGGCTGGTTGTTCTTGTTCTGAAGATATTCCGAGATCAGGTTTTTCAGATTGTGTAGAAACTCAATCTCTTTTCGATCTACGGTAAGCAGGAAATTGTAACGAGCGATGGGGATATTCCATCCTTGAAGAGCACGCATGGGACTTTTATTCGCTGGCAAGGCAGATCGCCATTCATGGTCCCATGCGTGCTCTTCAAGGA
>DMDF01000036.1 GCA_003446605.1 Anaerolineaceae bacterium | reverse complement strand
TTCATATCAATATGATGTTGTTTTTCTGAATGTACATCCTGACTAGCCATTATTTCTCCTAAGGTATAACCAATAAAAGCGTCCGCCCTTCAATCCAAGCAATGGAATTAAAGGGAGGCAAAATTCACCCTTGGCAGGGTATTCTTAGAAGGTTATCTCCAGACGGAAAGCCAGCGATAAATTACGTGGGGGGATTTTACAGAACGGAAGAATTTAGTAAATAAATCATTCCGCGCGGTTTTTGCAAATAGAGCAGCCATTGCAATGAAACCATCCTCTCTCTCAACAATTTTGAGTTATCTCATTATTGTTGATTCAAGACGGCGCATGACAAAAATACGGCCCCTATCCCGCTTCATCAACTGCTACCATCATACAATGAAACAATTTTCGCGTCAAGTGGTCTTAACCACTTATGCGAATAGGTACGGGGTAAAATACTCTAACAGTTTTTTTTCGCATAAGAAGAAAATTTCTTGTGAAGGTATCATTACATCATTCACAAGAAATACTTCCATTTTCAGTTATCGAAAGGACTTTCACAATGAGCTATCCCATTTATAAACAAGCAATCTACGAAACAACGCTGAATTTGGTTAAGGTTGGGCTCATTCGTCTATCTTCCGGAAATATCAGTACGCGTTTACCAGATGGAAATATTGCCATCACTCCCTCCGGCATACTGTATGACAAAATGAAACCCGATGATATCGTCATCATGGATCTAGGTGGGAATAAAATTGAGGGGAAATATAAGCCTTCATCAGAAAAGGCTTTGCACAATGAAATTTATAAGGCTCACCCAGACGTAAACGCGGTGGTGCATACCCACTCCATTCATGCCATCGCATTCTCAACAGTTGGCATTGAACTGCCGGTGGTCTGCCTGGAATTAGTATTTGTAGGTGGTCCAATTCCAGTGGCTGATTATCAGACTCCTGGGACAGTTAAAGTGGGGATCGGCGCCGCAAAACACTTCTCCGAAAAGCCCGGACTTCGAGGGCTGCTATTACAAAACCATGGATTGGTTGCCATTGGCAATGATCTCAACGATGCTTACCAGAACGCCTATAACCTGGAGACGGGGGCTGAGATCTATCACCTGGCATTACAAACTGGTAAAAAACCCATTTCATTAACTGATTTCCAAATTACGCAAATTTTCGAACAGTATAAAAAACCAGGTAAGTACTAAAAGGTAGCAAAAGGGGTTCCCATCTAAAAAAGCATTCTTCATAATCAACTTCTATTTTTGATTCATTTGTCCCTTTTTCACCTATTTTACGATTATAGATATGAGACAACATTTGAAAAAGGAGGATCATGGCACAAACATCAAGGTCCAGTAATAGAACAGATGAAGATGATGGTGATCTTATCCAAGCCGCAAAGCAAAACCCTGAAGCTTTCGGTAAGATTTATCATCGTTATGTTCATTCTGTTTATAAATACTTCTACAATCGCACCTGGAATCAAAATGAAGCAGAAGATCTAACAGCCCAGACTTTTTTGGCAGTATTGGAAGGGTTACAGAAATACCATGACAATGGTTATTTTTCAGCGTGGTTGTTTTCCATTGCCAGAAGAAAAGCTGCGGATCATTTTCGCATCAAAGCAAAACAACCTTTTGTGGAATTCAACGATGATATTCCAGCTGATAGTGATTTTCTTAACGATATTATCCAATCTGAGAGACTCACAAAAATCGCTCATCTCTTTAACGATCTCCCCGAAAAAGACAAGGAAATCATAAGACTGCGCTATGTTGCGGATCTCAGTTTCGCGGAAATCGGTCGAACCCTTCATCGTAATGAAGGAACTATCAAGAAAACACTGTATAGGATTGTGAATCGGATGAAAAGCAAGTTGGAGGAAGAAAATGAATAAGGAAATTTTCCTTTTTGAAGACGAATTGCGTAAAGCTATCGCGCCGATGGATGCCAGGGATGAATTCATCAATGAGCTGGAAAGAAAACTAAAACAGCACCCAATCTATCAAGTCAAACAATCAGCACAGCACTTCATCCTGAAACCAGCCTGGAGGATTGTATTGAGTTTGCTCATCCTCCTAATCACTGGGGTTCTTTTTATCGGACCTGAACGCGTGTATGCGGAAGTGCTGAAATTGCTTGGCTATATCCCCGGAATTGGGATTGTCGACCAATCGCAACCGATCCGCATTCTGGCAGAACCGGTGAGGGTAACCCGCGATGGAGTGACTGTTTCCGTCAATCAAGCCCTGCTGACAACCGACGACACTCAGATCGAATACGGGGTATCCGGGGTACCTTTATCAGCTCGTCCACACGACGAAAGCATTGGTTGTATCGATCAGGAATACATCCTGCTATCAGATGGAACAACTCTGAGTAGCAACGCTCCAATTCCGCAGGATGTCAACCAGGTTACTTTCGTGATACCCTGCATTTTCGACACTCTGCCCAATACCGTTCCCACAGACTGGGAAATTCCTCTCACTTTTGTACCACTGCCAGAAGACACCACCATTTTACCGGTATTGGAGTTGACTCCCGAAATAACAACCTCTACTAGTATGCCCACCGACGAACTATCCGGGCAGGAAATCGCTCCCTTCGAATTCAATGAAGTGATAGAAACCGACGATGGATATATTCTGATAGGCTGGTTCCGACCACACTTAGCAGAAGGAGAGAAAATTCAAGTCATGGGCGTACAATACCTCGATGCAAACGGTAAGAACCTCATCAACAGCATTGATTATCCCGAAGATATTGACCTTTCTTCCAGCGGAATGCCCTTTGGAGTGGGCGATTCCCAGTGGGCAATTCAATTCAAAGCCAGTGATGTCGCTTTCCCCTTAACAGTTCGCTACACCGGAAATGTATATTCCCTGTTGGATCAATCAGCACCCCTTGAATTCGAATTTGATGCTGGGTCTGATCCACAACCTGGTCAGGAGTGGGTTATCAACAAGGATTTCGATATCGCAGGAATCACCTTCCGGCTTGTTTCCATCCGTGCCGGCGAGAATGGGTATTCTTTCCAATTTGAGAGCGATCCACAATTGGATGGTCTCTCTGTTCAAATTGAAGGGTATCAGGCAATCGGCGGAGGTGGTGGACCAACGAGTAGAAGTTTGGCATTTGAAGAGATGCCTACAGGAAAACTAAAATTACTCTTCTCAGACTTCTATCCATTGAAGGAAACGAGAACTTGGGAAGGAAAATGGCAGCCCGAAACTCTACCATCCCCTCAACCCACTGCTGCCAATACATCCCCCGTATGCCTAGATGCTAATTCATACTCAACGCTACCATCTTTACCGGAAGGATTGGATGGTTGGATGTTATTGACCGAATTGGATCCAGAAATGCAGTTGGTGCTTCAAAGCATGGATGGAAAAGAGGTGAAATTATCCATCCCGCAAGCCAGCCGGGGGAGTTTGAGTCCCGATGGTACCAAGCTGGCTTATCCGAGTGAGACAGGCACTGCGATTGTGGACATAACCAGTGGTCAAACCACCACACTAGCAAATACCGGTGGTTATTATGATCCGCAGCACTGGTCGCCGGATGGAAAATTCATTGCATCGGTCAATCCATCTGCCGGTTATGGAATTTTTGTAGCCGCCATTGATGGCAGTGGGGCACGCCAACTTACAGACCTGGGATATGAATCCATCGCGGGCTGGTCACCGGATGGCAGTCTTTTATACTACGCCATCCCCGATGCCAGTGGAGCAGGCTTTATGCTGCGTGCGGTCAATGTGAACACCGGCACTATCCATGATTTGTTCATCCTGGAAGATTCCTCCAGAAAAGCACCCTACCCTGCCGTATCACCAAATGGGCAGTGGGTTGCTTATCGTGCCAGTGACAACAGCAGCTTATACCTGAAAGAGATGGATGGTAGCCCGGCACGCCTCTTGCTGGATCAACCAGCCACTGCCATCAGCGGCATTGTCTGGGAACAAGGCAGCCATCTGTTGGGAGTCAGTCTCATTACACCCGAAACTTCCGATGGGGAGATCATTCTGATGCAATTTGAAAATTGTGAAATTTATCGGTTGACCCAATTGCATGGCGAATTAGAGGGGATTTTTATTCAGTAAACTGCCCGAGCAAGCAACTGATCTAAAAATGGAAAGGGTGGAGAGTAGTCCTTGGCTACCCTCCATCCATCACCAGTAGAGAAATATTATGACTCTTCGGTTACGCAGTTCTATTCTTTTGTTGATTGCAGTAATCACAATTTCAGGGTGCACTTCGTCGCAGTCAAGTAAAACACAGCCACCCCCGTGATAATCCAAGCTTCTGCGACACCTTTTCCAACGGAGACCACTCTTCCCGCAACTATGACCCCCCTCCCATTACCAACGTTTACATCATCTACAACATGGATTACTTCATTGCCATTGGCTCAAGATACTGCCTCCGTCTTCTTAGGTGAAACCATCCCAGACGGAACAAATTTCCAACCCGGACAGACCTTTCAAAAGACCTGGACGCTGAAAAACAACGGGGGTCGCCCGTGGGTAAAAGGTTTCACTTTAGTGAAAACAACCTCCAATCCAGCCGGCGAGAATCTGGGCAGCCCAGAGGAAATTCCTCTCGCGCACGAGGTTGAGCCAGGGGAGAACATTCAGATCAGCGTCGACCTCATCGCTCCTCAGCAGGATGGGCGATACACGGTTTATTACCAACTGGAAGATGAAACAGGAGCACTGGTCCCATACAGCCAAGTTTGGGTGGTAATTACGGTGGGAGTTGCTTCTTCAACTGCTTCAGAGGTGATTGGGAATATTTCTGCAGAGTTCTTGGAGGCATCCTTGCAAATCGGCGAATACGGTGAATATGGCATATTTTTCTGTATGCAGCTTTCAGACAGCCGTGCTTGGTTCCCGGAGAACGTGACCCTGGTCTTTAATCAGCAGTTGGTTCGCGCCAGCGGCGCACGGAGTGACCCTGCAACTGCGCTTACAGACAATAAATGCTTCACATTTTATTTCCAATCCAACGGGATTGAACCGAGTGGTTCTATACAACTATCGATTAGCAAAGTCGCCTTAGATCCAGTGCAGCATAAAGATGAAAACTGTGCACATGCTCAAACAACACTTCGGGCAGCATACCCGGGAATGGATTTCGAATGTGCCGGACCCGGTAATTTCTACACCCACCTGGTTTTGCCATCCGGCATGACTGAGGAACAGGCAGACACATTGATCTTAGACGCAATGTCGAGCGCCATTTATGGTCCATGGGTATTAAACTGGATTGCTCCTTAACACCATCGACTTTATGATGGAACAAAGTAAATTTCATTTCCAATGGCAATTACTTCTTGAAGGATATTCCTGAGCTCAATACCCGATTGTTTTGCCAGGTCAACGCAGGCATCGTATTCAGGTGTTACTTGGATCACTTTCCCCTCGAGAATTTTTAGTTTTACTGGAACTTCACCATATTTTGTCATGATTTCGGCATCTTGCTGAGAACCAGCATGTCCTTTAATAACTTTAACTTTAACTCCCAGTGTGTTTGTTTCGCGCAGTAAAATATTGCACAATTTTTCTTCATCATCTTTTTGAGCAATAACAGTTATTTTCATCCCCGGACGATTTTTTTTCATATAAATAGACGTGAAGTAAACATCTAAGGCACCATGAACAAATAACTTCTCCATAACATACCCAAAAATTTGTGGGCTCATATCATCAATATTTGTTTCAAGTTCCACTATGGTCACATCCGAATCACTGACCTCCCCAATTAATATTCTTTGCATGACTGTTTCGCCTCGGCAGTTCCTCTGGGCTCCAATCCCTATTTTTATTAATTGCATTGCAGGTTTTTTGAAAATTGCCACGCTAGCAAGAAACGCCGCCCCGTCAGGCGTAATTTTGTCAACTGTTATGGAAGAAACTCGAATTGGTGTCTTCTTATTTTTCAGTAATTCCAATGAAACCTGATCGGAAATATTGAATTTACCCTCATCACCTATCTCGTGATCAAAATTCAACGAAATTTCTGATGCGTAAACTGTATCAATATTAAAATAATCCAAACCAATGACTGAACCAACAAGATTAAATAAGGAATCCACTAAACCCAATTCAAAAAAATTGATTTCCTCTTTATTATCCTTTTGGAAATTTGCTTCTACATCAGCCAAGAGGGAGAGGATATCAATAATTTTGAACTTTATATTTTCCTTTAGATTGCTTGAATGTATTGTTTGAACAATATTTTTTAATCCAAATCGCTTATTTTTTCCATAATCTTTATTTTTCTCTAAAACAACCCCATTATGCGATACATCTTGATTCCAGGTAAAATAAACAGCCGGAAATTTTTCTGGGTTGATATTCTTTACGGTTGGAGTATAGTTACCCAACAAATTTACTTCATGAATCTTTTCATTGAGATACTCAAGTGGCATTCCCGCATTAATAAGAGCACCTAAAAACATTTCGCAGCTAAATCCATGAGAACAATCACAATATAATATGCTCATTTTTCAGTATTTCTTTCATATCCTGGAATAACCATTTCGCAGTTAGTATTGTCATCGTGTAAAAACTTACAATATCAATCTAGCTTGAGGGAAATTATGTAAATAAATTCATCTAACCGGTATTTTTATTACAGCTTTTTTTACCGGCATGGGTATTTTCCCCACAGCTTGTTGTGGTGCATGTGCA
>DMDF01000173.1 GCA_003446605.1 Anaerolineaceae bacterium | reverse complement strand
AGGTCTTTGTTGTGGCGTATTCTCCTAACATCACCGGTGGGGTATTCTCCGAAGGGGATGACCGTAGCTGGGGTTGGCCTTCTTATCTGGCTTCTATCCGCACGGATACCGAAAATCATGATGAGGTGATTGGCGGCAAACTGGTCATCTGGGCGCCGGATGATGCTCAACAATTCCCCAGTGGATTTGGCAAGGATGGATTGCTGTTCACTGCAGATGACCCCAGCATGGCAGTGCCGGTTGGTTATTCCATCATTGATCTTGACCAGGAACCGTTTGCGATTTCTCGTGAACGAATATCTGAAATGGAGCTGTACGAACCCACGGATGTGGCGATCAAAGATTACACCGACCTTTCTTACACGGAAGCATTTCAAAAACTATATGACACCATCAGCGTAGAATACGCTTTCAATGGCATTGATGGCAAACAACCTGATTGGCAGGCTCTGTATGATCGAGTCATGCCACTGGTGGAGCAGGCGCAGCAGGAACGCGACCCGTATGCTTATTTCTTGGCTCTGCGCGAATTTTCCCTTGGCTTTCGCGATGGGCATGTTTACTTTGATTACAACGATTACAATTTGCGTTTTCTCTACGAGAATGTTTTCCCAGGCTACGGTTTCGCCGCGCGCGAGACGGATGCTGGGGAGATCGTGGTGGTGTATGTCACATCAGGTGGAGCAGCCGAGGCGAGTGAGATGCAGGTGGGCGCCGTGATCGAGACCGTGAACGGAATGGATGTGTCCGAATGGATCGATGCAAGCCAACCGCTCTTCCCCACCTCCTCCGATCATACTTACCGTTATGACCAGGTCACTGCTGCCTTTCGAGCGCAGGCAGGTGAAACCATGTCCCTGACTTATGTCAACCCGGATGAAAGCCGCATACAAACCACCCTGACCGCTGCAGAAGACCGTTATAGTTTCTTCGCGGTTGATTCATTGGGTGTGTATATGTACGATGTGGGTATGCCGGTGGAATACTACCTGATCACGGATGAGGTTGGCTATATCAAACTGCGCTCTAACAGTGAGGATATCGGGTTGATTATCCGCTTGTTTGACCTTGCTCTGCAAACTTTCACCGATTATGGAGCTACCAACCTGATCATCGATATGCGCATCAACGGTGGTGGTACCAACTTGGGTTTGGCGGGTTTTCTGTATGATGAGAATATCCCCATTGGGCAGATGGAATATTTCAGCGAACAGACCGGGCAGTTCGAGCCGGAGGGCTTGTTCGATGAGGTCTATCCCAATGAGGAACAGTACGATTTTGACCAGGTCATTCTGCTGGTGGATCAGTACTGCGCCAGCGCCTGTGAGCTGGAAGCCTATGGGTTCAGTCAGGTTCCGGGAGTGGTTGTGATTGGCGAAAATCCCAGCGCCGGAATGGAAGCAGAGGTCGCGCGCGGGGAATTTGTGCTGCCGGGCGATATCACCCTCACCATACCGACCGGGCGTTTTATTAAAGAGGATGGAACTGTGTTGCTGGAAGGGCAGGGTGTGATACCGCAGGTGCAGGTTCCCACTACCGTAGAAAGCTTGGTGTCAGGGCAGGATAGCGTTTTGTACAGCGCGCTGGATTATATCTACCAGAATTATTGAACCTGAAAAAAGGACAGCAACTATGAAAGAAGGGCAGCCTAAGTGCTGCCCTTTGGTATTCTTTGTTTCCTCAAGCGCGCTGCCAGCAATCCAATCGCTAACCAAATGATGCCGTATCCGCTCAGGAAAAGGGACCAGTTGAACCCCGATGGTACAAATTCTGAGACTGCTTGTTGCAAAGCTCCATTAGATGCAAGATTGCTGAGATCGTTAAAATATCCTCCTTCTATCATGAAGGTGGTGTAATTCCAGATGAAGCTGGTGAAGACCAATCCAGCTCCCAGAAATAACAAGATCCATTCCCTTGCCTTCAAACGCACCGCAGTTCCCTGCTGGTGGTGGTGCAGGATGACGCCTGCCAGGGTTATCATGGCGATCGTGCAGAGCAGCGGTGTTAATACCGGTCCATCCCATGTGATCGGGATCAAGAAAAGGATATCCCATTCTAGAATGCTGCTTGGCCAATTCAACAATATTTTCAACCAAACATAATAGAAAATATCCCACACTGCGAAATTGAATAGAAAGAAAGCGAGCCAGGTGTGAAAATTTTCTGCTGCCAGTGCGCTCACACAGATCAGCATCAACATTGTGCCGGCTTCGCGCAGAACTTCGATCTTATAGATGTTCCAGTCCATGGATGCCAGGGGGAACGAGAATCCTTGCGGGTAATACAGCTCTCGCAGGTAAACGACCACCACCGCTTCCAGCAGTGCCATTCCAATTCCGTAAAAGAAGGACCAGTTTATCTTCTTGACCATTGAATTTTTTTTAGGCATTTTCCCTCTCAAAGTTTTGTCAATTATAAAGGGAATTGCAGGTATGTTGCAATCCTTGTTGTGTGGGTTCTGAAGGTCCCCTTGACAAAACTGGATGATGAACTATAATATTACAAACTAGTTTGTAATACAAACCATAAGGTGAGGAGCGATGAAGAATACAATTGGGCAGGTCATGCGCAAAACCTATGCTTACTGGTGGGTGGATGGCACGATGGATATGGCGATGGGATTGCTTTTCGGGGGTTTAGCCGCTTCCAACTATCTAATGGGTAAATTGCAATTAAGCGAACCATGGGACCTCATTCTTGCGATCGCTGAACCTCTCTTGTTCGTGCTGTTCTGGTTTCTTTATGGACGTCTGATGAAATGGATAAAGGAACATATTACCTATCGCAGGACAGGATATGTGGCATATCAACCCAAAAAGAAGAAAAAGCGTATCCAGAGCGCTGTGATCGGAGGAGTGATGGGGATTTTTACGGCACTGATGGTTACCTACATCGGTCCTGAAGTCCTCAAGATTGAGCCCATGCTCATTGCGGGTTGTGTCATGGCTGTGATAACTCTGTACCTGGGGTACTGGTATGGCGTGAACCGCTTTTTCATTGTGGCACCAGTAGAATTTGGGCTTGCACTTTGGATTTCCTCTTTATCCATGGATGGTGAGTTAAAATCCATCGCGGTGATGGCAGCGATCGGTGCAACCTGGATCATATCCGGTTTGGCAACTTTCATCCTCTACCTGCTGCGGAACCGTACCTCTGAGGAGCAAGAAGCATGAGCGAGGTTGATCTGCGCGATCTGACGGAAGTGGATCGCCTGATCCATGAACCGGCGCGCCTGGTGATCACCACTATCCTCTATACTGTGAAGGAAGCAGATTTTACTTTTCTGCAGCGTGAGAGCGGGCTGACCAAAGGCAATCTTTCCTCCCATCTCAGTAAATTGGAAGAAGCGGGATATATCACCATACGCAAACAATTTCTAGAGAAAAAACCGCAAACGTTGTGCGCCATGACCAAAACGGGTCGCAAAGCATTTGAGGATTATCGAGATCAGTTCAACCAAATTATGAAACATATAAATGGAGTGTAAATGACAGAGAATCACATCAGTATTCAAACACAAGACCTGCATTGCCAATTCGGTGATCTGCACGCCGTGGATGGCATCACCTTCGAAGTAGAAACGGGTACCATCTTTGGTTTTCTAGGACCCAATGGTGCCGGCAAGACAACCACCATCCGCCTGCTGCTGGGTTTGCTGGAACCCAGCGCCGGCAGCGCCCGAGTGCTTGGCTTTGATACGCATACCCAGGCTGACCAGATCCGTTTGAACTGTGGGGCTTTATTAGAACATAGTGGGTTGTATGAACGCCTGAGTGCGGAGGATAACCTGGATCTGTTCGGTCGTATCTGGCATCTCTCATCCGAGCAGCGTACGCAACGCATCCAAAATTTGCTTGAAAATATGGGGTTGTATGAGCGCCGCAAAGAGATCGTGCAGACCTGGAGCCACGGCATGAAACAGAAGCTGGCAGTTGCCCGTACTCTCATGCATGATCCAAAACTGGTATTTCTGGATGAACCCACCGCGGGGTTGGATCCGCTGGCATCCTCTGGCTTGCGGGAGGATCTGGTGCAAATGGCGCGCCGGCATGGTGTGACCGTCTTCCTGACCACACATAATTTGGCTGAGGCGGAAAAGATCTGCGACCGGGTGGGCGTTATTAACAAGGGCAAGCTCATCAGCGTGGGCTCGCCCGATGAACTGCGCCTTAAACAAGGCACGAACAGTCTGTTGGTGGTCGGGCGTGGTTTTGAGCAATCCATCCTGAATGAACTGAAAGCCATGCCGGATGTGACAGCGGTGGAGATACAGGACCACCATCTGGTGGTGCATTTCAAACAGGAAACCGAATCGGGCAAACTGGTGCAGTTCCTGGCGGGTAAAGGAGTCATGATCGATGAAGTGCGCAAGGGCAAGGCATCCTTGGAAGATGCTTTCTTAGCTTTATTGGAGGAGGAAGAATGATTCAGGATATTATCACCATCATACGCAAGGAATGGAAAGAAGTAATTTTTCATCGCACCAGCGGCAGGCAGGGTTGGGTCAGCATCCTCATTATCGTGGGCATTGTGGGTATCTATCTCCCTTATATGAGCGGAGCCGAATGGCTAAGCGACCCCATTTCTCTGCTCACCTGGGCATGGCTGCCTATCATTATGACCAGCGGCATGGTCGCGGATGCCTTCGCCGGGGAACGTGAACGCCACACGCTCGAAACGCTGCTCTCAACGCGCCTATCGGATACTGCTATCCTGTTGGGCAAGGTAGCAGCTTCGGTTCTGTACGCCTGGATGATCTCCCTGCTCAGCGCCCTTGCCGGTGTGATCACCGTCAACGTTGCTTTTGGGGAAGGTACTTTTCTCTTTTATGATCCCGTCCTGTTCTTCGGCGGGTTGCTGGCGGTGCTGCTGGTAGCCATTCTGATGAGCACCATCGGTGTTTTTGTGTCGCTCAAAGCCAGCACGGTTCGGCAGGCATATCAAAAACTGAGCCTATCCACTACTGCCATCTGGTTTATCCCCTTCATTCTCATTCAGGCTTTCCCCAACCAGTCCATGGATCTATTGCAAAATCTTGCTCCTGCACTGGAGAAAAACTTGACCGTTGTGGTGCTAGCGGTCTTTGCGGTACTACTGCTGGTGGATGTGCTCATGCTGCTGCTGGCGAAGAAACGCTTCAAGCGCACACGTTTGATCCTGGAATAAAAAGCAGAACAGGAGGACAGCTTCCTCCTGTTTTTTTACGCCCATTTCATTCAATGATATAATTTTGGCGCTGGCTGATGCCGGGCCCGTAGCTCAGCGGCAGAGCACGCGGCTCATAACCGCTTGGTCGCAGGTTCGAATCCTGCCGGGCCCATTTTTTGCGCTTCTTACTATGCAAGATATATTATAAAAGGGAGGTATATTATGGAAAATAGTTTTTATCAAACCTTTGTAGAGAAAAATAACTTAATCAATAAAGAATTTGAAGACAATCGAAATGAATGTATAAAATTTATCAATTATTTTGTAAAGCATCTCTCTGTTTATATAGATTGCCCAGATGATCGAATTGTTTGGGCAAAATTCTCTGAGGAAAAGCAAAAAACTATTTCTTCAGAACCTGATTACATAGGCTTTTTTTTAAATGAAAAACTTGCTTTATATAGAACAGGATACTATCATTTTTTTATTAAAATATTTCTTGGACAAAAAAGTGTTTTTTCTGATGTAATTCAATTACGCTTTGGTATTAAAAAAAGTGAAAAAAGTTTTTCTATATGTGATGAAAGAAAAGAAATTACTAACAATGCCGCAGATCAATTAGATGATGTATTCAGATATATAGTCGCAAATATTTTAGAATTAATTGATTTCCATTATAAATTTGATAATCACACCAAAGAAAAAAATCCCTTTGGTTTCATTCAGGAATAATCCTGATAATTTTCATTTTCGCAATTTTATAAAGAAGAAAATTAAGCATTAATCACAAAATCATTGAGACATTTTTTCAAAATTGGCGTACTTCTTATATGATTACAATCGCTTTATTTATTAATAAAGCGTAATATTTCTGAAAATCGAGATTAGGTGCTTAACGAAGATATTTTATAAGACTTTATGTAATTTTTAAAATTTCTTTTCTATATTAATTCACTCTTTTAATGTTACGAAGTCTTTCCTCTGGAAGGCTATCATGCTCATTCTCATTGTCAAGGGTTCCTGGTTTGCACTGTTTCGTTCACCGCACTTGATCATGAGGCCTCTGTTCGCAGGATTGAAAATGGCTTTGGACAGACGGCTTAGAAAGGATTATTGTCCAAGCAAGAGCTCTTATTGATATATATGAACAGAAATCTTATTAAATACTAAGAATATTAAAAAAAGGATATTATTAAGTATGAGGGAGAAGTATATGAATGAATTAAAGGGTTTCTGGTCTTATGTTCATGTTGACGACGAAGCTGATGGTGGACGTATTTGTCAATTGACAAGAGATGTTAAAAAGCAATATGAAATGCTAACAGGTGAGGAAATCGAGCTTTTTGTAGACAGAGACAATATTAGATGGGGTGAGGCTTGGCGAAATGAAATAGACTCGAGGCTCTCTTCTGTTGCCTTTTTTATTCCCATTATAACTCCACGTTTTTTCCAAAGTCCGGAATGCCGATGTGAATTACAGACATTTGCACACAAGGCAGAAAATCTTGGAATTAAAGACCTAGTTCTTCCTTTACTCTATGTGAATTTTCCGGAATTTCGAGAGGAAGAAACTGGAGATGAATTAATACAATTAATAAAATCATTTCAATGGAAAGACTGGGCTGAATTAAGATTTTCAGAGCTTGAATCAAAAGGGTATCGAAAAGGAGTTGCTCAACTTGCATAACGTCTAGTTGATGCAAATAGACAATCGGAGAAAGCAAAAATCGTCGAAATTACTCAATTAGAGCAAGCAACAAGAGAAAATGAAGATAATTTGCCAGGTATTATCGATAAATTGGCAACCTTCGAAGAAGAAATAGTTAAGTTGCCTAATACCCTAGATTCCTTGTCCCAAGATATACTACAGATATCTCATATTATGCAGAATTCAGCAGATGATATCAAGCAAGCTGATAACCAAAATAAGGGATTTGCGGGTAGGCGGGTAATTGCTCGCAGAGTCGCAGAGCAATTGACTGAACCAACTGAAAATATTTACAAGAAAAGCAATAATTATGCTTCTCAAATTCATTCGATTGATGTTGGAGTTCGTGCTTACATCGATCGTGCTCCAATAGAGATTGAAGAAACGCCTGAAAATAAGCAAGGTTTCCGTAAATTTTTTGCTAGTATAAGAAAATTTAATAACGAAGCAACCAGTATGATTGAAGGCACAAAGACAATGATTAATGCCACTGATCCACTCGGGCAATTATCAAGAGATTTGCGCCCTGTTGTTAGACGGCTTAAACAAGGTCTTACAAATTTGATTGAGTCAACGGAAGTAAGCAGGGAATGGGTAGAATAAATTGATGCTACTGGCATTCAATGTGACAATACTGCTGCTTAAGCTGATTAAGAATTCTCAATTTATATTAATGCCTATTCCTTTTTCTAACACTTTGATATCGACATAGTCGGTTTAGCATGAATTCAGTTACCTACAGGAATCAAACCGCTTTCCGCTAGATTTCGATATTATAGTTATGGATAACTAAGGGTTTTCATTATGATAAGAATTGGCGATTATGTAGAAGCGAAATTGATAGCACAAATAAAAGATAATCAATGGAAAGTAAATAGCTCCCATTTTTCAAAAAACACAACTGCAATATTAGTAACGCGTTCGACAAAACTCTACAATAAAAATGATATTGAATCTCTCTGGGCATTTGATATTCGTGGCAATAATATTTTGTTAAGTGACTCACAATTTGGACGACTTCCTATTTCAGATCGTATGAGGCCGAGATATATCATTTCTCTTCAATCAGTTTTGTCATTTCTTGATTCATCAGAAGTGAATATTTCTGTTAATCCCAAACATTTTTCTGAAGTAAAAGGTATGTTAAATCGGTGTGTTTGTAAAGATCAATGGGATTGGTTTCCGGTTTATGAAGCTTTTAATTTTCCACCAATGAAATTATTAGCGAAGATGGCAATAGAATTTGGAAAACTCGCAAAGGCATATAAGAATAATGATGAATTGGAAAAAATCGCTGCTAAACGAAATATATTAGATTCCAAAATAGATATAAATTTAAGGAACGGACTTTCTAAAATCTTAGAGAATACCCCAAAACTTAATTCAGCAACATCATTCAAAACCATAACAATAACCAAAGCTCAAAACGAGGAAATTATTCTCGACAAAAATGAAGACCCTTTTATCGTTTCTCAAGTATCAAGAGCGAGAATTGAACGTGCAAATAAATCGCATGAACACACTCTTCAAATACTTGTCAACACGCTTCAAAAAAACGGATTCCAAGTTGAATATAGCAAATTGATTGATGCTTATTGTCGTTTAAAAACAGGACCTGCAATTTTTGAAGTAAAAAGCATAACTTCAAACAATGAAAGGTCTCAATCTAGAAAAGCAATTAGTCAATTATATGAATATCGGTATCTTCATTCTGTTCCAAATTCGTCTCTTTGGATTGTTTTTTCACGAAACCCTTTTTCTAATTGGATTGTGAATTATTTAGAAAACGATCGCGGAATTGGTGTTTTATGGGTTGAAAAGGATATTTTAAAAGGACGAAGTATTCAGAAATTGTTTAATAACTGGAAATAAATAAATTATCATTACTTCATATTTTCATTGAACACCTCTTTTCTAGTTGATTTTGTATCTCAACAAGAATTAGTCCGCCTTCCGCTAGGTTAACACTTAGAATCTTGTTTAGAGAAATTATAGCCTAATAGGAATCATGCAATAATCCGCTTGGTCGTAGGTTGGTATCCTAACGAGCCTAAAATAAGAAGCGCGATCCTGCTTGGATCGCGTTTTTATACGAATGTATTAACGATACTTCAGTAATTCATCCCGGCTTTCTGTGGGGGAATTTTCATAGTATCATCACATACGTGTTCATACGAAATAGCAGCAGGAAAACAGGCTTTCAATCCCGGAAGTCTTATTTTCTGATCTTCCTTATAATATTGTTAGCTTCTGCCTGTGCCGTGGGGGAGAGTGCGCAACTACCCACTCCCCAGGTGCAGCGCATCATCTCTACCGCTACCCTCATCCCGACTTTCACCCCTACCATCACTGCCACGCCGCGCTTCACCAGCACGCCACTGCCCACCATCACCCCCACCCCCAATCCCTATGCGGAGTACAGCCTGGATGCCCTCAGCACACGTAGTTATGGCGGTGGGGTGATCCAGATCGAAGGCACCATCGCAAATGGGAATGATTTCTCCCGTTATATTATTAAATATCGCAGTGAAGGGCTGGACCTATATGGTTTCATGAACGTACCGGTGGGTGAAGGTCCTTTCCCTGTAGTTGTGCTGCTGCACGGCTATGTGGATCCGGCGGAATACAGCACGCTGGCATATTCCACACGTTA
>DMDF01000076.1 GCA_003446605.1 Anaerolineaceae bacterium | reverse complement strand
TTATTTTAGGGGATGGTTACCATCCCAGTGTTCATGATGAGAGTACGGAATATCCAATGCTGAACGTAAATATTCGATGGGGTAAAGCCAGTCATAGGCAAACTGCGGGTGCTTTTTGATTATTTCCCATTCCTCTTCGTCTAGAGGTCCTGGTTTTTGGAGGATGTTATCAGGGATAACCAATTTCCCTATATCGTGCAGCAAAGCGCCACGCCAGAGATGCAATTTTTCTTCTTCCGTCATCCCCATACGATCTGCCAATTCAATGGTCAAATGGGCAACGCGGCGTGTATGCCCAGCAGTTTCTTTTTCCCGCATTTGCAATGCCGTGCTCCATCCTTCCAGTGTCTTATCGTAAGCCAGCTGAAGATCTTTATACAACTTGGCATTATTGCTCGCCACCGCTATTTGAGCTGCTATTGCCTGCAAAAATCGTAGTTCTTGTTCTCCGTATGCGTTTTCTTGAAAACTGTAGACATGGATAACACCAAACACCTTGTTGTTCAAGATAACCGGGACCAGAATACCAGATCTTAATGCAGTTGCCTCTGCACCTGATAAATCATCTGAGGTAGAAAGATTCCCGCCATTTTCATCACAAAAGATCCATTGTGCAGCAAGCTTCTGGTACTTTAAATCACGAATGATCATAGGGTGGTGATTATTGATCACCTGGCTTTGTAAATCCCCGTCGTCTTCATCCAAATCTAAACCATGGAATTCTGTGGGGGCTATCCGTTTTCCTTTACAACGACAATATTCACAATATATCTTTTTTTCAACCTGGTTAACGGAAGAAATCATCACTCTATCGCACACCATGATGTGAGAAATACTTTGAAAGAAAGAGTCGTAGATGGTTTCGATATCCAGCGATTTTCCGATCAATTGCCCAATTTCATACAGTGTCTCAATCTCCTGGGTACGCTGCTGGATCGTTTTAAAATCGTTCATTTGCTGCGTAATATCCTTTGCCACCACAATCACTCTATGGGTGGCATTTTCATCCTCTAAGAAACCAAGGCTGGCAAAATACCACTTTTGATTCCCATTAGGAGCTTTCACCAGGAATTCATCAAATTGATATTGATGTGTGCTGAAAACATGCTGTAGTTTTTCTTGAAGTTTACTTGCCTGTACATCATCTAGAAAAGAAAATGCACTTTCAGTCAAGATATTGGAATCACCAAGCCAATCCGGGACATGATTGATAAAGTGAATGGTTCCCTGTTGATCCAGTGTCATAATTACATCTGGAGCCGTCTCCAATAAAGTACGATATTTTTGCGAGTCAATGCGGGAATGTTCTTCTGCGATGGTTCGCAATTCTTGATCTAAAATTACACTACCTAAAATTGCAGTAGCCAGAGAAAATACGGTAAGGTATTTAATAGCAATATCATGGATCACATCAAAGAAAACTCCACCCGGCAAAGTACTGAACCATCCGATCAAGATGATATGAACGCATAAACCAAAGATTAACAGGCGCCAAAAATTAAGTGTTTTTACATTCCTTTTGATAAAGTTCCGATAGAATATACCGCTTCCAGCGGCAATCAGGATAGATCCCACCCCGGTGAACATCCCCACACCCCCAACGTGTATACGATATAAAGACGCGGTGATGCTGGCGATCAGCGCAACAATCGGTCCACCAAACAAACCACCAATACTGAGAACAACCGAGCGACCATCAAAAAATATACCCGAGCTGAAATTCACAGGAATGGACATGGTTGCGATAGCGACCAATCCAAATAGCACTCCTCTGATAACTTGTCCCCATGTTGAATTGTGTATCCAACGATGATGGATCAAGCTCTGCAGGATCCCAAGGATCAATAACAACGCTGCATTATTTATTATGTCGGCATATACCATAAGACCTCACCTATCTTTTCTCAATGAAAAAATAAACAATCCTAGCAGCAGGAGAAAAATAGCTAGTCAAATCCCTTAAATAAGGTGTGTTCATCATAGAAGTTCATGTTGAAGGCAATTCCCCGGATAGGAAACCGATGAAAGGATGGTTCATTATTCATTTGAATTTTAAGCGTCGCTATATTCTCATTTATAATACTTATTATTTCTTCCTCTCGTTATCTAGCCCTTTATTAACATTGTAATATGGAATATCCTCTCTATAAATTCATGAAATATCAGAATTTTCAATAGGATACTGTTTCGATGAGGTTAATGAAAACGAGAGGATATATTGATCTTGGAAATAAAATAATGTAAGATAACAACAATTTGTGGAACAAGTTGTTGCTGTTTAACAAGCAAGAAATTATATCGTTTTACAGTACAGGTAATCGATAATGGTCACTAGAACCATAACCAGCAAGTCAAATGAAAAAATACCCGGCGAAAACGCCCTAAAAGAAAAATATGGTGTCAGCCGTCATACCTTACGATTGGCACTCTTAATCCTTACAGAAGATGGTCTTATAAAGAAAAGTCAGGGAGAAGGTACCATCGTTACTTACAAAGAGAATACCAGGGTTAGCAATAGGCAGCATATATTCAATCACGGTATCCAATATTCCAAAGTGGAACGCCGGTTGGTCACACCTTCATACAAATACCTGTTAAGCAATTGGAAAACTTCAACTGTAATATCAATACAAAGGAGGATATATCGAATTTAATCAATAAAACAGCTTTTGAACTGGCTGTGTCAGCCAAAATGACAGTAAAGTTGGTGCATGCGGAAGGAAATGTAGTGTTTTCTTTATGGATCAAACCCAACGAACCCGTCATCTTCACCTAGGAGATTCTTTTTAATGCCAGCGGGGAAGGACTGGCAAGATATAAATTGTATTTCCTGCCGGATAAATATAAAATCTCATCAATCATCTGATTTTTTCATATCAAGGAGAAATTAAAATGAAAGAATATTTCAAGGTTAGTACCAAAACAATTGTTGCCACAGGGCTGGGCGCTGCTATTTTTATGTTGCTATTCATGTATGTCAAAGTCCCATCCCCAGTTCCTGAAACAAGTTTCCAGACTGCCTATGGTTTGAGCGGTTTCTTCGCCACCTTATTTGGACCTATTGCAGGCGCATTGATCTCCTTTATCGGTCATGCACTCAGCGATGCTGTCCAATACGGCTCACCCTGGTGGAGCTGGGTTATTGCGAGCGGGGTTTCAGGCTTCATTTTTGGGTTTGCTTTCAAACGCACAAACGTTGAAGAGGGTGAGTTCAAAGGAAAAGATATTCTCACCTACAATATCATCCAAATTATTGGAAACGTGGTCGCATGGATCATCGTAGCACCCGTCCTGGATATTCTCATCTACCAGGAACCAGCCAGCCTGGTCTTCACCCAGGGAGCAACCGCTGCCATCATGAATATTATCAGCGCTGGCGTTTTCGGTACCTTACTGCTGGTGGCTTATTCAGCAACACGCACCAAAAAGGGTAGCTTGAGTAAAAAATAGAGAAGCGGACCCTATATTAGTTATGGTAAAAGACCTTTTTTACAATAAGGTGATCTAAAATAGTGGCTGCCATCTTGCGATGGCAGCCACACAAGATTAGTATTTTAAATACCTGAATCACTTGAATGTAACAATTAAATGAGAATAAAAATTTCAAAAATTTTTATTCTCCAATAGTTTATGTTGAGTCCATGATCTTGCAAAGAAAATAACCATGGATTTTTAGCAACCAAGCAATGCTTTGCTCAAAGAATAGCGAAACTTATTAATGAATAAACAAGCCATCATCGAATTTGACCATTTTTCTTTTCAATATTACAGCCAATCTGAGCCTACTCTGCATGATATTAATTTGAAAATTTATCCGGGTGAAAAAATCCTAATCATTGGACCCAGCGGAAGCGGGAAAAGCACACTGGGGCACTGCATCAACGGATTGATCCCATTTGCATATAAAGGTGAAATCACAGGTACTCTGATGATCGATGATCAGAATACAAAAGATCTAAACATATTTGAATTATCAAAGATGGTTGGAACTGTTCTGCAGGATTCGGATGGGCAATTTGTGGGGTTGACAGCCGGAGAAGATATCGCCTTTGCACTTGAAAATGACAATATACCGCACGATACCATGCATGAGCGCGTAAGGAGGGTTGCCCAGATGGTGGATATGCAAGACCTGCTATCTTCTTCTCCTTTTGAATTATCCGGAGGGCAAAAGCAGCGAACTTCCCTGGCGGGAGTCATGATTGACGATGTGGATATCCTCCTATTTGATGAACCGCTTGCCAATCTCGACCCTGCAACCGGGAAAACAGCCATTGAAATTATTGATGATATCCACCGCACCTCTCAGAAAACAATTATTATCATTGAACACCGTTTGGAGGATGTTCTCCATCGTGAAATTGATCGTGTGATCATGCTAAATGATGGCAGAATCGTTGCCGATATGGATGCACATACCCTGGTTTGCTCTAACCTTTTAAAGGAGAACGGCATTCGCGAACCCTTGTATATCACCGCAATGAAATATGCAGGAGCAAAGGTATCATGCGACATGCTTCCAGGTTATATATCCACATTAAAAACCGCAACCTGCAATGAAGCTTTATGTACATGGCACAACGCCATCCATGAAAAAACTCCCATAAATGACAAATCCTCCATTCTAAAAATGGATCAAGTATCTTTTTCATACGATGGAGTACGTCCTGTTCTGCAGGATATTTGTTTCGATATTCGTGAAGGGGAAATGGTTTCATTGATCGGGAAAAATGGGGCGGGAAAATCTACCCTCTCCAAACTTTTATGTGGTTTTGAAAAAGAAGATCAAGGTATCATCCGTTATCGAGGGGAAGATATCAAGGATAAAACTATCAAGGAGCGCGCCGAGATCATTGGTCTGGTTATGCAGAATCCCAATCAAATGATCTCTAAATCCCTCATCTATGATGAGGTAGCTTTGGGGCTACGTCTGCGAAATATTCCTGAGGAACAGATAAAACCACGCATTGAAAAAGTGCTCAAAGTATGCGGCTTATCACCTTTTATTGAGTGGCCCATCTCCGCTCTCAGCTATGGGCAAAAGAAGCGCGTTACCATCGCTTCTATCCTGGTATTGGACCCCAAAATCCTTATTCTGGATGAACCTACCGCCGGGCAGGATTTTCGTCATTACAGCGAGATCATGGAATTCTTAGTCGAGCTCAACAAACTTGGGGTCACCATCATCCTGATCACCCATGATATGCATCTGATGCTCGAATACACTCCCCGCGCCATTGTACTTGCAGAAGGTCGTCTTATTGCTGATACCACTGCATCTTTCGTCCTGACTGATGCGCAGGTGATTGCAGACGCAAATTTGAAAGAGACCTCTCTCTTCAATCTAGCTCACATGGCAGGTATTGAAGATGGTACCGCGTTTGTGCAAGGTTTCATCGATTATGAAAGGAAGCTAAAGAACCGATGAGCATTAAAATGAAGCTGTTTTCATACAATACGGTAGATACACCCATCCATTGCCTTTCCGGGTTCACCAAACTGCTTTGTTTTTTGCTGCTTACCTTCGCAGTCATGTACTCGTATGATATCCGCGTTGTCTTGCTCATTATGATATTTTCAATCGCAATCCTCAAAGTCTCCAGGATCCAGTTTTCACAAATACGCACCATGGTGATCTATGCACTAATCTTTATTGTGACCAATGCCATCATCTCCTTCTTTTTCTCACCAGAAATGGGAGTGGAAATTTATGGAACACGCCACAGAATCATCAAATTGGTTGGAAATATTTATTTAACACAGGAGCAGTTGCTCTATCAGGTCACAAAATTTTTCAAATATGCCTCTGTCATCCCATTAGGCATGATCTTTTTGCTTACCACCAATCCCAGTGAATTTGCATCCTCCCTCAACGGGGTAGGCATTCCCTATAAAGCTTCTTTTGCGGTTGCACTAACGCTGCGCTATTTTCCGGATATCCAGCGGGATTATCGCGACATCAGTTTGGCACAGCAGGCACGAGGTCTGGATCTATCACACAAGGCAAAATTCAAAGATCGTTTTAAAAACTCATTATTAACCGTAATTCCGTTAATTTTTTCCACCCTTGATCGCATAGAACTTATCAGCAACGCCATGGATCTGCGGGGGTTTGCCAAATATAAAAAACGCACCTGGTATACATCAAAAAAACTTGATCGGCAAGATTTTACAGCCATCGGCATCTCCGCCCTTATCTTCATTGGCTCTTTGTGCGTGTCACTGTTTATCAATCATAGCCGATTCTACAATCCATTCATATAAGGAGATCCCTCATGAAACCAATCCTCGTATTCCAAACAGACTTTACGTATAAAGAAGGAGCAGTATGTGCGATGTATGGCGTGGTAAAAAGTGTGGATCGGGAATTGGAGATCATCGATGGTACACATGAGATCCCGCAATATGACACCTGGAGTGCATCCTATCGCTTATTTCAATCCATGCACTTCTGGCCTGAAGGTACTATTTTTGTATCTGTTGTTGATCCCGGGGTTGGGACACCACGCAAAGCAAGTGTGGCTAAAACTGCTGATGGATATTATGTGGTCAGTCCGGATAATGGTTCTCTAACCCACCTGAAAGAGTGGGTGGGCATTACCGAGATCAGGGAAATTGACCAGAATGTGAACCGTTTGCGTGGAAAGAACACCGAAGGGGTCGGTGTTTTCCATGGGCGGGATGTTTTTGGGTACTGCGCGGCAAAACTGGCAAGCGGTATCATTTCGTATGAGCAGGTTGGTCCTGCTTACAGCATAGAAGAAATCGTCACCTTCCCCATTTTGAAACCAGAATTAATGGACGGCAAGGTTAAAGGGATTTTCGAGATAAACGATCCTAACTTCGGAAACCTATGGACCAATATTCCTATGGAGCTTTTCAAAGAAGCCGGCTTCAATTATGGGGATCATCTGCATCTCACCATCCGTCACGAAGGCAAAGATGTTTTTTCTAAAAGGGTACCTTATTACCAATCCTTTGGTTTTGTTGGCAAAGGCGAGATGATCATTTACACCAACGAATTGATGAAAGTAGGACTAGCATTAAACCAGGGCAATTTATGCGAATGCTACCATCTTCATTTCGGGCATGATTGGGAAGTCGAATTTGAGAAATAGGTGTAAATTTTTGATTCGGCGCAACTACTATTGAAAATTATTGACAGTTCATCCCGCTCTCCATTACACTTAACACATGTTGGCACGCGTATTTTCCTGTGCCATCCTAGGGTTGGATGGAGTCATCGTTGACGTTGAAGTAGACCTGGCGAATGGGTTACCGGGGGTAATCATCGTAGGACTGCCAGATACCGCTGTGCAAGAAAGCCGTGAACGCGTTCAATCTGCCATCCAGAATTCAGGGCTGCTCTTCCCTCGCAAACACGTGCGCGTCAACCTGGCTCCAGCAGCTGTGCGCAAAGAAGGTCCCTCCTATGATCTGCCCATCGCATTGGGCATTCTAGCAGCCTCAGAGCAGATCCCTGCCGATGTTCTGACAGATGCCCTGGTAGTAGGTGAACTCTCTCTGGATGGTTCTGTCAGGCATGTCCGTGGAGTTCTCCCCATGGCAGCCCTGGCAGTAGAAAAAGGGTATCACCGCATCCTGGTACCGGCAGCAGATGCAGCGGAAGCCGCTCTTATACCCGAGCTGGAGGTGATTCCCATTCAAGATTTAACGCAGTTGTGCGCTGCTCTGAATGGCAACTTTCCCATTCCTCCCCAGCAACAAGAAATAAAAGCCGAACACCCCGCATGGGAACTGACAGATTTCCGTGAGGTCAAAGGACAGGAACACGTCAAGCGCGCGCTTGAAATTGCTGCTGCTGGTGGGCACAATATTCTCATGATCGGACCTCCCGGCGCAGGCAAGACCCTGCTTGCACGAGCTCTGCCTGCCATTCTGCCTTCCATGACCATTGCAGAAGCCCTGGATGTTACCCGCATATACTCCGTGGCAGACCTGCTGCCAAAGGATGTGCCGTTAATTCAGACACGCCCATTTCGGGCGCCGCACCATACCATCTCCCATGCCGGTTTGGTAGGTGGCGGCAACTGGCCTCATCCCGGTGAGATTTCACTGGCTCATCGCGGCGTACTTTTTCTGGATGAGCTGCCCGAATTTAGCAAGCAGGTGCTGGAAGTTCTGCGCCAGCCATTGGAAGACAAAATGGTTACCATCAGTCGAGCACGTGGATCACTGACCTTCCCTGCAAATTTCCAACTGGTGGCTGCCATGAACCCCTGCCCGTGCGGCTA
>DMDF01000170.1:3685-4287 GCA_003446605.1 Anaerolineaceae bacterium | reverse complement strand
TGTGGAGGCTGCCCGGCAGCATCAGCGGAACCGCTTTGCGGGCACGGACATCGCCAGCAATGCCGATATGCGACCGGCACAAATCAGAAAATATTGCGCGCTGGATGAGCCCTGCCAGGCTTTGATGAAAACCGCCATGCGCCAGCTTCAGCTGACCGCACGGGCTTATCACCGGGTGCTCAAGCTCAGTCGCACGATTGCGGATTTAGCCGGGTCGGAAGCGATCACCCAGGTGCACCTGGCGGAAGCGCTGCAGTATCGGCCGAAGCTGGATTTGATGTAGACTAATATTTAAACACTTGAAATGTGCTTAGGATTGTGTATAATATATACATAACTTTTTGATGTATAATAGAGGTGACTTATGGAACGTGTTCAGATATTGCTCGATCCAGAGCAAAAACGAATTTTAAATAAAATTGCCAAACAGGAGAAGCAAAATTTTTCAGAGCTTGTGCGAAAAATGCTCGATGAACAAATCGAAAATCATCGCAGATCCCAGCTAGCCGCTGCTGCTAAAGCATTGCTGGATGATTACAAAACAGATAAAGAGCTGACTGCCTTTACAGCTTTGGATGGGGACGACTTCCATGCATAGGGGA
>DMDF01000170.1:0-3479 GCA_003446605.1 Anaerolineaceae bacterium | reverse complement strand
GCGCCCTGGTTGGTTAAGATCGAGCCAACCAAACTAAATGGCCTTGATAAAGTATCTGCTGCAGATGCGTTCCAGATCCGTTCCTTATCGATTGAACGTTTTATTCACAGCATTGGAATAATCGACTCTGAGACGCTTTCTCCTATCCTTGAGGCTGTTCAGATTGTTCTTGGTTTATAGATTAGATTTTGTGTAATGTTTAACAGCTTATCAATCTAGACACTCGCTTGATTTGCCAAATATGCTAAAGAAGACCGCCATGCGCCAACTGCAGCTGACCGCACGGGCGTATCACCGGGTGCTCAAGCTCAGTCGCACGATTGCGGATTTAGCGGGGTCGGAAGCGATCACACAGGTGCACCTGGCGGAAGCGCTGCAGTATCGGCCGAAGCTGGAGTTGATGTAGACTATAACTTCCACCCTTGATATATATATTATGTGTATAATTTATACAAATATTTATGATGTATGAAGAGGGCGTTGGATGGAACGTACTCAGATCATGCTTGAAGATAAACAGAAACGAATTCTGAAAGAAATAGCGGAACAGGAAAATCGCACTTTACCAAAACTTGTACGCATGATGCGTGATGAACAAATAGAAAAGCATCAAAAATCAACATTGGATGATGCTGCACAGGCATTACTGGTTGATAACACGACTGATAATGATTTGCCAACCTTTACGGGCTTAGATGGTGAAGGCTTCCATGCATAGAGGAGAAATTTGGTTAATAAATCTGGATCCAAACGTCGGTGCTGAAATCAAGGAATTACATCCAGCAGTTGATATTAATATTAATGAGGTCGGTGTGCTTCCATTGCGGATCATTGTTCCAATTACAGAGTAGATAGACCTTGTACAACATAGTTTGTCCAACAAATGAAAAAGATTGATTTTGAGGACTATGGTCTCAGTTAGATCATAGCAGCATTTTCAAAGGAGGAAACCGAATGAGTCGAGAAGGAATAATTCAGATAAGGGATATCAAGAAAAATTATGGTCCTATTGAAGCCGTCAAGGGGATCAGTTTTTCTATCCGGGAGGGGGAATTCTTTTCGCTACTTGGTCCAAACGGTAGCGGGAAGACCACCACTATTAGTATGATTTGTACGATCCTTAGTATGGATGCAGGTAGTGTTGAGATTTGTGGCTACTGTGTTGGGCGGGATGATAAGAAAATCCGGAGGATGTTGGGCGTGGTCTTTCAAAATAACCGGCTCGATTCTATACTCACAGTACGAGAGAATCTGGAAATCCGCGGGAGGCTTTATGGTCTACCAAAACAAACACTGGAGAATCGAATTGAGGAACTGCTTACTATCACTGGGGCTGCAGACTTGGTGATAAGAAAATATGGAACTCTTTCAGGAGGGGAAAAACGAAAGGTTGATATTGCCAGAGCTTTGATACATTCACCTAGAATATTACTCTTGGATGAACCCACAACCGGGTTAGATCCGGAAAGCCGCAGCAAGATCTGGCATTTGGTTACCAATCTTCGAAATGAAGAAAATGTAACGATCCTTTTAACCACACACTACCTGGAGGAGACGAATGAGTCGGACCATGTGGTAGTACTAAATGAGGGCCGTGTGCAAGTGGCTGGCAAACCGAGTGAGATCAAGGATCGATATAGCCACAACTTTCTCATTATTCATACGAACCATAAGCAAGAACTCGAGGTTATGCTAGATGGTAAGAACATAGCGTATAAATTTCAGGACGATATGTTTTTCATTCCATTGAAAAACACAAAAGAAGCCATTTCAATCGTCAATGATTGCCAGGATCTGATTGACTCATATGAAGTCAAACAAGGCACCATGGACGATGCCTTTATGAGTATTCTAAGGGAGGCATGAAAGTCATGATAACCCTCATCAAACGCAATTTGAAGCTGTTTTTTAAAGATAAAACCGTCGTCATGTTCTCGCTTTTGAGCACATTGATCGTGTTAGGACTGTATATTATCTTTTTGGGTCGGCTAACCTTTAATGAGCTGGCAGATTACCCTGGTGTAGACCTTTTAACAGGGGCTTGGGTGATGTCGGGTATTCTGGCGATTGTCCCTGTCAATTCCTCACTGGGGGCGCTTTCTGCCATGCTGGTAGATAAAGAAAAGGGAACTTACGAAGACCTTATCATGACCCCGCTTTCTAGATTACAGATCATCGGTGGTTATGTATTCAGCACATTTCTAATCACTTTGATTCTTTCAGTAATTGTTCTCATTGCCACCGAGATATATCTGGTTTCTCTAGGCGGATCATTCCTCTCCTTGGGCACCTTAGTAGACATCCTGTTTAAGATCATCCTCAATACTCTGATTGCTACTCTAATTCTATTTTGCATTTCTCTGTTCTTTAAGAACCTAAATGCTTACTCGCTATTTAATTCCATTTTGGGGACATTGATCGGTTTCTTGGCTGGCATCCTGATTCCAATTGGCGAATTGTCAAGCGCTTTCCAAACGGTTGTAAAGGTTTTTCCATTCTCACACTCGGCATCCATGTTCAGAAAAATATTGATGGGAGAACCTATTAAAATTGTATTTGAATGTGCAGAACCAAATACGATACAAAATTTTAGACAAACGATGGGAATAGATCTCATGTTCAATAGCAACCCCATCACAGATTCAGCGAGTATTCTTTACCTTCTGATTTTAGGTGCGGTTGGTTTGGTCATCAGTTTAGTGCGCTTAAAACAAAAGTCTTAAAGGAGGAACAAGGCGGGCTGAGTAGCGTTATCTAATTGCCTAGGATCTAATTTGCATTTTACACATTTTACATATTGATTAATTTATTTAACAACTGAAGTTTTAACTGTCTGTCTCTTGGATTATTAGATTAGCTCTATACTCTTTGGTCTGTTGGTTGTCCTTGCCAGCGAATAATTTATCGGCAGGCGGCTAGTTGGAACATAAGCGCTATAAACATTGACGGAACCTGGAGCTGCTGGTCGGAGCATTGCTGATTGATTACATGATGGATGAAGGATTGACGTTCTTTAAAGTTTT
Organism: Anaerolineaceae bacterium; assembly: GCA_003446605.1. Lineage (GTDB taxonomy): Bacteria > Chloroflexota > Anaerolineae > Anaerolineales > Anaerolineaceae > UBA4781. The sequence goes on along the minus strand of DMDF01000170.1, from coordinate 456 downwards.
GGATGGTGAAGACTTCCATGCATAGGGGAGAAATTTGGTTACTTAATCTGGGCCTAACTATTGGTGCTGAAATCAAGAAATCACGTCCAGCGGTCATTGTGAACATTGATGTGGTTGGTGTTCTTCCGCTCCGTATTATTGTTTCCATAACAACCTGGAAAGACCATTATTCAAAAGCACCCTGGCCGGTTAAGATTCAGCCAACCAAAAAAACGGCCTTGATAAGACATCTGCTGTAGATGCATTTCAGGTTCGCTCTTTATCACTTGAACGCTTTAGTCATTGAATTAGTGTCGGTTGAGACTGGATTTGATGTAAACCTAGAGAGTGCAATATTTTCGCTGGTCCTTCCCTTACAGAACGCTTCGCAGACAGGAGGCTACGCACTCCTTTACAGGACGCTTCGCAGTGGGGACACCAGCGAAATCAAGGGAGTGCCCTTTAATTTGAATGGGC
>DMDF01000112.1 GCA_003446605.1 Anaerolineaceae bacterium | reverse complement strand
TTCGTCAAGAGTTAGATATTTTAACATACTTTTATATTTAATAAAACACAGGGTTTCGTGTAAAACGAAACCCTGTAAATTTTTACATCGTTCTTATTATCTATTCCGCATACGCGGGTCCATGATATCGCGCAGTGCATCACCAACCAGGTTCCACCCTAAAACGAACAATACCAGTGCGGCGCTGGGATAAATCAGAATCCACCAATAAGTAGAAAGCTGTGGAATCCAGTTGCGGGCAAAACTGACAAGCTGCCCCCAGTCTGCATAACCAATTTCGGTTCCTATACCCAAGAAGCTCAATGCTGAGAAAGAAACCACGATCGAGCCAATGTCGAGAGTGGCAACCACCAAGGTTGGATAGATAGCATTAGGAACAATATGCTTGAACATGAGACGGCTATCTTTCGCACCTACTACACGAGCAGCCAGTATATAATCTCGCTCCCGCACTGAGAGAATATCACCGCGGATCAGACGAGCGTAACCCATCCAACCAAAAGCAATCAACGCAATCGTAGCTGGCCAAATCCCTTTTCCAATAATTGGCGTCAGGATCGCAGAAAATGTCATGGCAGCCATCAAGAATGGGAACGTTTGAAATATTTCTACAATACGCATGATCAATGTATCCAAAAAACCACCATAGAAACCAGCTACACAGCCAACGATAATACCAACCAGGAGGGTAATGCCCTCAATGATCACACCAACTTTAATAGCGGTTCGAGTGCCCCAGATAACACCATAAAAGATATCCCAGCCTCCACTGGCGGTACCAAACAAATGCACCCATTCATCACCAACAAAGGTACGGTACCACCACGGTATTTCCGGTGGTTTTTTCACCCATAATGTACCTGGTTCTTTGGGGATCGTACCAAAACCATCGCGCATGATTTTATAGGGATCACGTGCATTTTCTTGAGGTGGAATAATTTGTGGTGCAAATATTGCGATCAGTACAAAAAATGCAATCAGGGTAAACCCCACAATAGAAGTGGGTGTCGTGAATATGCCTTTTACGATACGATACAATTCAGGACCCAGTACACGTTCCATACGAGAGATCTTTCGTTCGGTGTACTCCCCAATCAAACCATCCAGCTTATCGTTCAAAACTTGTGCTTCTGCCATTCATAAACTCCTTCACCATTAGGATAACCGAACGCGGGGATCCAGAAACGCGTAGGTAATATCAACAATTAAATTCGCAATCAACAAGATCACACCTGTCAAAAGTACAAGGGATAGTATGGTAACTACATCCAACTGTGTGGATGCGGCAGCAGCTGCAGACCCAATACCAGGATAGATAAAAATAGTCTCAGTAATGGTCACCCCGCTTAACAAGCCTGCGATGGTCATACCGCTCATGGTCACAACTGGGATTAATGCATTTGGTCTAGCATGTTTATTAATGACATCCTTCTCCCTGACACCTTTCGCCCGGGCAGTGACCACATAATCTTGGTTCATAGCTTCGAGCATCGAGGAACGCATAATACGCAGGTAAAGTGCCCAGTTGATGTAGGAGAGTGTCAAGATAGGAAGAACCATATGGCGCAGAGCATCCAAAAAGATATCAAAACGCCCATTCAATAAAGCATCAATCGTCACCAAGCTGGTGTAATTGATGAATTCTTCTCCGGAAACAATTAACATAGCCCAGTTCGAAAGACGATCCGGGGGAAAAATTTGATGTTCAGCATAAAAGAACATCAACATTAAAAGACCGAACACAAAGGAAGGAAATGAATAACCCAATATGCCAAATATACGTGTTATTTGGTCAATAATGTTGTTATGATTTTTCGCCGCAACAATCCCCAACCAGGTACCCACACCGATCAATGGCACAATTGCATACAATGCCAATTCCACCGTAGCAGGGAAACGTCGCTTGATAAGATCACTAACATTCTGGCTCGCAGACCGTGAATATCCAAACTCTCCTCGTAGAATTCCCCCGACCATCTCACCTGTTTCGGGATCCTTATGACCGACCATCCAATGGTAGTACTGAACAAAGAATGGATCATCCAACCCATAGCGCTCAATTAACGAATCCATCACGTGTTCATTTTTAGGAATATCACGCACATAGAGGGAAACACGTTCAGCAGGGGACAAAAATGAAAGCATACCAAATATTAATAACGAGACACCCAAAAGGATGAGAGGCATCAGAAGTATTCTGCGGACGATATATTGGGTCATTTTTCCTTCTCTTTTCGATTGAATTTTAGCTGGGGGTAAGAGCTACCCCCAGCTAATTGTTAACTATCTAACCTAATCTTTCGATAGAGCGTAGTACCACTTGTTCGAATAGATCGGGTTGCTATACCAGCCGTTTTCCCAAGGCTGTGCATAGTGGCGTCCTTTGAGTGTGAAGAGTAGCAAATCAGGACAGGTTTCATAGAACAATGTATTGAATTCTTCTTTGTAGATTCTCTCGCGTTCTGCAGGATCATTTTCCTGTACGGCGCGGGTATTAATCTCAGAGAATTCAGCACGCAGTTCGTCTGGGAAGTTTTGGCGGAAGGAATAGTAACCGGATGTAAAGGTTGCAGTCCAGTTGTGGGTATCGAAGTAATCAGATAACCAGCCGAGGGTGAAGACCGGAATCTTCTTGGCGCTAATATTTGAAAGGAACGTCGGCCACGGCAAACCTACGACCTCGACCACGAATTGAGGCCCAGCTTCCTGTAAACCAGCCTGCAGTAATTCTGAAATGGTCTGGCGCAGGGTATTGCCCACGTTATAGACCGCGGATAATCGGAAACCGAGATCATAGAGTTGTACTCCATCTTCGGAAACCCATTCAGAAGCCTTTAATTCTTCTACGCATTTGTCAACATCATAGGTGTATTGTGGGGCTTCTTCATCATACCCGACCATACCGGGCAGCATGAGTGTT
>DMDF01000182.1 GCA_003446605.1 Anaerolineaceae bacterium | reverse complement strand
CCGGTTTGATGATTGATGGTCACGACGGGTTTGACTCTCAACAAAGTTCCCACCCATTTCGCTGCATCGCCTATCCGACCGCCGGTTTGTAAATAATCCAGGGTTTGCATGGCAACCACCTGCACCATCTTCTCACGCCCTTCAGCAACCTTTTGATGGATCTCTTCACGGCTCGCGCCCTGATCTCTGGCTCGTGCAGCGGCAAGCACCTGCCATCCCAATGTCATGGTCGGTCCTTTGGAGTCGATCACGGAAACCGGGATAGGCGCTGCATCCGCAGCCCGCTTTGCCATTTCGTAGGTACCGCTCATCGCGCTGGACACCGTCAGGATAATCGCTTCTGAGGCACCCTTTTCCACCACGCGGTCGATTACTTCTTTAAAATCACCCAGGGTAGCCTGGGAGGTGGTTGGTCGCACTTTATCTGAAACAAGTCTTTGATAAAATTCTTTGGGTTGGATATCAACGCGGTCCCGGTACTGTTCTTCCCCCCAAATGACGTATTGCGGAACGACATGAATATCATAATCCTCTATCATGGGTTGAGGGATGTCGCAGGTGCTGTCACAGATTATTGCAAGCATTAATTTCTCCTGTTAAAAAAATTTCTCTATATTATAAAGCAATTTTCATCCAGGAATATAAAAATTTTTTAATTGACTTTCAAAAAAACCGGGAAGCGTTTATTTTTCTTTCCCGAGCACCAGTGAGAAGGCGATCACACCCGAGCCTGTGTGAACCGATAAACCCGGTGTGAATTCTGCGAGGATGGGGGCAAGGTTGATATCCAGCGCTGCTTTAAGATCCTCATATAATGCAAGGACACCTTCTTCGTTATTGACGTGAATTAAACCAACCCGCTCAATGACAGTGCCCTTTGCTTCATCAACTGCCAATTCAACCAAACGCTGTTTGGCTTTGCGCCAGGTACGTACTTTTTCAAGAAGGTCCAATTTTCCCTCTCGCAGAGTAAGGATTGGCTTAATTTCCAGTGTATTTCCAACTCCCGCAGCCAACTTGCCCATCCTTCCACCCATGGCAAGGTATTTCAAGGTTGGCAGCGCCGCATATACAATCGTCCGATCCCGGACATGTTCAATGGTCTTAATTATTTCTGGCAAGTCTTTTCCCACTTCAATCGCTTCTGCAGCTGCCAGGACCTGGAAGCCCTCAGCAAGACTGAGCCCACGGGAGTCAATCACATGAATGTCAGCCTCTGGAAAATTTTCCTTCGCCATGACCGCTGAATTATAAGTCGCGCTGACTTCACCTGAACAACAAATGCAAAGGATTTTTTTAGCGCCTCTATCTAAAGCAGTTTGATAAGCGCCTTCAAAAGCTGAAGGTGATGGCGCAGCTGTGGTAGGTATAATGTTGCGGTCATCAATCAAACTGAACAATTTTTCATCATCAATCGTCTCACCAGTGACATAGGACTCATCGGAAAATTGGATATTGATCGGCACTTCAATGATCTGATATTTTTCAATGATTTCTTTCGGTAGGCTGGCGTTGGTATCGGTAACAAGGATAATTTTTGTCATTTCTCACCTTTCAGGAGTTTATGTTTTCGGAAAACATCTCTCAATCATGTCGATTTGGTTAAATAAGGAGAATAATCGTCAGGGCTCTTATTAGTTTACTTATAAATATTCAACTCCTAAAATTCCTAACCAATACAAAATTATTACGCTTGGTCCTTTACAGATTATTGACTAAATGTTTTCGATCCGTTTTTGGGACCGTGATTCTTGCATACATAACAGATGTCATTATAAATCATTTGTTGGGGATATTGGTATTTCTCATTATAAACCATCTCCAATCATGATTTTTTACTGACTAAGCAAAAGTGACCACAATTATTTTATACCATCGCCATAATCTAGTGAAAAACACTTGACTTTAAGTATAGTTTACTATATACTGTGTATAGTTTACTATACATATGATAACGAGGATTTGTGAAATTAGAAAACAATCTACGAGAATTTCGCTTTCACCATAAGGAGATCTCTCAACAGGATCTTGCGGATGCAGTGGGTGTGACACGTCTCACCATTCATTCCATTGAAACCGGGAAGTTCAATCCCTCCACCCTGCTGGCTTTGAAGATTGCTAAATATTTTAATGCCGAACTTGAGGATCTTTTTTTCTTGGTTGAGGATAACAAAAACAATGAAAATAAATAAGCAGCCACGCCAGACTATCAACATCTTTTTGGGCTTCTTATCCATCGCCATTTTTGTCTTCATATTTTATACATTGTATCGTTTGAGACCAAAAATACTGATCTTCGAAGGCTTGACCAGCATAGAAGATGCGCTTCTGACAGGTGTAGGGCTTGGATTGCTGGTGATTTTTGGATTCTATTTACTTTCCTTGTGGCAAATCACGAAATATATTAAGCAAGCAGAAGAAATTAAACCCCTGCCGCTTGCGTTAATCATTCTTGGCGTTTTATCTCTGTTATTCATTTTTAGCGATATAGCCTTTCTTTCAGATATTCATAAACAATACCGTAACAATCTTTCACAACCCGAGTGGTCGATGGTATTCCCAATCATGGCAGTTCAATTTATCACGGCAATCATGTTCCTATTTTTCCACCTCACCGGCAGGTTCGTTGACAAAAAAGCTGGTTACCCAGCTCGAGATATCAATATCTTTCTTATTCTTCAATATGTGGGTGTGATCTCCGGTGTGATGGGGTTAACCCTTGCCAGCATGGCTTTTTTCTA
>DMDF01000017.1 GCA_003446605.1 Anaerolineaceae bacterium | reverse complement strand
TCACCCGCCCTGGGTGCCTGGGGGTTGGGCTGGGAAGTGTGGTTAGATGGGCAGGAAATCACGCAGTTCACCTATTTCCAACAAGCTGGTGGCATCGTTCTAGAGCCGGTTTCCGTCGAGATTACCTACGGGTTGGAACGCATCGCCATGGCGCTACAGGGCAATTATGATTTTCGTACCATTCAATGGAATGAGTGTTTTACGTACGGGGATGTGAACTACCAAGGCGAGCGTGAACATAGTATCTATTATTTTGAAAAAGCGAATATCGATAACTTACGAGTCATCTATGATGTGTATGAAAAAGAAGCTCAAGCCTGCCTGAAAAATGGCTTGGTACTGCCAGCGCATGACTACATCCTGAAGTGTTCTCATACCTTCAATATCCTGGATACACGCGGTGCGGTAGGCGTTACCGAACGACAGGCACTTTTTTCACGCATGCGCGATCTCTCCCGTCGTGTAGCCCAAGCGTATCTCAACCAGCGCGAAGAACTAGGATTTCCGTGGCTTCAAAAGATAAGTGAAATCGCTGAACAAACCCAGGAAGAACAACTTGCCTTGGATGGCGCTGTAGCAGATATGCTCGCAGAACCACAATCTTTTCTATTCGAGATTGGGACAGAAGAACTACCTGCTCAGGATCTGACCGACGCACTGCAGCAATTGGAGCGGAACACCACCGCTATGCTCGATACATTGAAGTTGGAATACGATAGCTTTCAGGTGATGGGTACACCGCGTAGATTGGTGGTTTTTATCAATAAGCTGGCTGCCAATCAACCTGACACCCGCGAGATCGTGAAGGGTCCCCCCGCCACTGCTGCCTTTGATGCAACCGGAAAACCAACCAAAGCAGCCGAGGGATTTGCGAAGGGTAAAGGACTTCAGGTTGAAGAGCTGCACATCTCCGAGATAGATGGTGGGCGCTATGTGATCGCAGAGATTTTCACAAAAGGGAAACCAGCGCTGGCAGTTCTTCCAGATGCACTGCAAGATCTGATCGCGACCATTCATTTTCCGAAATCCATGCGTTGGAATGAAAGCAATGTCTCTTTTTCGCGCCCAATACGCTGGCTGCTGGCACTCTTCGGAAAAAACACAATTCCCCTTCATTATGCAAGTCTCAACTCTGGTCGCATCACACGTGGATTGCGTTTTCATGACGAAGATAATCACGAAGTGAAGAATGCAGCTGCGTACTTTAACTTCATGCAATCCCAGGGCATCATTCTGGATAAAGAGTCTCGCAAAGCCGCAATCATAGAACAGGTCCACAAGCTGTGCCAGAGTATCCATGCGGATGAAACCCTGGATGAGAATCTGGTAGATGAGGTATGTAACCTGGTCGAAGCTCCCACCGCACTGCTTGGAAATTATGCAAAAGAACATCTGGAACTTCCCAAAGAGGTTCTGATTGATGTCATGAAAAAACATCAGCGTTATTTCCCCATGCTTTCCAACCAGGGTGAAATGCTGCCCAATTTCGTGACCGTTCGCAATGGAGATGACCATCATCTGGCAACGGTTGCCAGAGGCAATGAAGAGGTGATCGGTGCGCGTTTTAAAGACGCAGCATTCTTCATCAGTGAAGATCGCCAGCATGACCTCGAATGGTTTCGCACCAATCTGAACACATTGACCTTCCATCTCTCTTTGGGATCAATGTTGGATAAGAATATCCGAATAGAAAAGATCACTTCTGACCTGATCTCTGCGTTAGAGCTAGATAAAAGTCAAGCTTCACAAGCACAACGTGCCGCTTACTTATGCAAGGCTGATCTTGTCACCAATATGGTAGTGGAAATGACCTCCTTGCAGGGAACGATTGGGAAATATTACGCCACCCTTTCTGGAGAGCCCGCTGAGGTTGCTCAAGCAATTGAGGAACAATATTTTCCACGTTACGCCGGAGATGGCACACCACAAACAAAGATCGGTCTCTTAATAGGGCTGGCTGACCGGCTTGATTCTCTTGCGGGACTTTTTGCCGCCGATATGGCGCCCAGTGGAACCAAAGATCCCTTCGGTCTGCGCAGAGCAGCCATCAGTATGATTCAAAACCTGATCGAGTGGGAACTTGATTTTGATATTGCGGCAGGCTTAAAGATCGCCGCCAAATATTTGCCCCTTCCCATGCAGGAGACCGCTTTGGACGCTTGACTTGATTTTGTCAAAGCGCGCCTATCCAACTACCTGCTTGAAAGAGGTCAGCGCTTCGATATTGTGGCAGCGGTTCAAGAAGTGCAGGGCAGTAATCCCTATCGCGCTTCCCGGGCTTGCACCCAATTAACTACATGGACCAATCGCAAGGATTGGTCGGAAATTCTGCCAGCGTTCTCACGTTGTGTACGCATTACGCGTGACATCAAGGAAGACTTCAAACCCGATCCAGCATTAATGGAAAGCTCAGAAGAAAAAGAGCTGTACCAATCCATCGAAAAAGCATTGCTGCTACCCAGAGAAAACGGATCGGTTGATGACTTGCTCAATGCCTTTATCCCCATTATTCCCTCCATCAATCAATTCTTTGATAAGGTACTGGTCATGGCTGAAGACTCAAAGGTTCGCGAAAGCCGGCTTGGTTTACTGCAACAGATCGTAAGCCTGGCTGATACTGTTATTGATTTTTCAAAGTTAGAAGGTTTTTAATATAATAATGGCGCAGTATGAAATGGGAGAAAGTGTAAGCTTCAACAATTCAAGAACAGGTACTTGAAGGTAATAGAATTCCTACCTTAGCTTGAGATCAATGTTTGGAAGCAACGCAAGATCGCCAATCTTCTGCTTGCCAATAAAAAAAGATGCTTATGAGGCAACAATCAACAGCATGTTCAATTTCAACGAATCCGTCAGCATCACATTGGAACCAGATAAGGCGGATGAAAATGCGCTGCATGCTCAGGCTTCTGAAATCTTCAATGCCATTACAGGTTGATACAATTCATCAAACACAAGGGTTTTTTAAACAGTCGCGTTTTTCTCATCCAGCCCACGCGGCAGGCAAGGATTCTGCTCCTATAATTAATACAAAGCTGCGATTTTCATGAATACTATTGAAGAAATCAAATCCAGAATTGATATTGTTGACCTGGTATCTGAGACGGTGAAGTTACGCCGGGCTGGTAAAAATTACACTGGGTTCTGTCCATTTCATGCAAACACTCGCACGCCCGCTTTCGTGGTTTTCCCAGAATCAGGTACATGGCGCTGCTTTGGAGAATGCAACGAGGGTGGGGATATTTTCCGCTTCATCATGAAAAAAGAAGGTTGGGACTTCCCAGAGACATTGCGTTATCTTGCCCAAAAAGCTGGTATCACCTTAGAGCCGCTCACCCCCAAGAAAAAAGAGGAAGATGAATATGTGGAAAAACTGCGCGGCATTCTGGAAGATGCGCTGATCTTCTTCCGGCACAATCTCACACAAACGGAGGATGGAAGTGAAGCTTTTCATTATCTCACCGAAAAGCGCAGCCTTAATGCAAAAACTATTGAGACCTTTGAATTAGGTTACGCTCCCAACGCATGGGAAAAAGGGATCGACCATTTTAAAGACAGAGGATTCAGTGAAAAGGAACTGGTGGATTGTGGATTGATCACCAAGCGCAGCGAGAGCGATGGATATTATGACCGTTTTCGTAACCGCGTCGTTTTCCCTATCCGCGATGCGGGGCAGCGTCTGTGTGGTTTTGGCGCGCGTGCTCTTTTGAATGAGGATATGCCCAAGTATTTAAATTCTCCACAGACGCTGCTTTTTGACAAAAGTGCTTTATTATACGGGCTTGATAAAGCACGCAAACCCATCCGCAGTGATGACCAGGCAGTAATCGTGGAAGGTTATTTTGATGTCATCGGGCTGCATCAGGCAGGGTTCAAAAATGCTGTCTCTCCCATGGGTACCGCACTCACCCCAATTCAGATGCGCCTTCTTAAAGGCTACACACGCAAGATCATTTTAGCGCTTGATCCGGATACCGCCGGTGAAAAAGCGACCATGAAAGGTCTTGAGGTTGCACGCGAGACCATGGACCACTCAGCAGATTTTGTGTTTGACCCTAAGGGTCTCATCCGTACTGAAGCACGACTGGATGCGGACATCCGTGTTTGTTCTTTACCCGATGGATTGGACCCAGATGAGATCGCCCTGGATAGCCCAGAGCAATGGCAAACCATCATTACAAAAGCAAAACCGATCATCACGCATGTTATAGACACCCTCACCGAAGGGAAAAATTTAGAGGATCCTAAAACAAAGAGTGAAATTGCAGCGCAGGTAGTGCCTTTGATCAAGGATGTGCCGAACCCGGTGGAAAGAGATACCTATCGCCAACAGCTTGCCAGGATTTTACATGTGGATGAGCACTCTCTTTTTTCTCTTTCAGAAACCCAATATATCAGCAAACGCAGCACAAAACGCAGAACGACGACCACCGAACCTGCTGCTATTGAAACCCTGCTCACCTCAGAAAAGACCAAGGTCTATAACCTTGAGAAACATGTGGTATTGCTGCTGCTGCGGGAACCTGAAATGATCTATGAGTTGGATCGATACCTGAGCAAACACGAGCTCCCTGATCTCGATAGTTCTGATTTTCAATCCGGCGATCTGCGGGCAGCGCTTGATGTCATCCTCAAATCCATCCAGCAAGTTGACCAAGACATAGATGAATATATCCAGGATCATCTTGCGCAAGAGGTGAACTGGTTGAATGACGAGCTAAGACAACTCATCCCAGAAGGTATCACCCCTGATAGAATTCTCGAAGACCTTGCCCACACACTGCTCACCCTACGGCGCATCAGGATCATTGAAAAGGTCAACAATTTACTCATAATACAGGAGTCAAACGGAGATGATTCCACCAGAGTATCCGATCCAAATGTCCAATCGGAGTTATTAACCAGCATAAAAATGAGAGCGAAACTTGAAAAAGCACTTTCAGTACCATACATTAATGACTGATTTCTTCATGTATAATTCTCTTATGCGGTCGTTCCTGATTCACGGTTTTAGGGGAACCTATTTTGATAATTCTCTTCTTCAAATCACCTTAAAATGGTAAAAAATAATGCCTGATTTTATCGACGAACAATCCGATGATGAATTAGAGGATGTTTCCTCTTCTGGGGAAATTGACTATACAGATGATGGCTTGGATGAAGATGACTTGAACAACCATCCCAATCTGGAATATTCAGAAGATCCCGTGCGTCTTTATCTCAAGGAAATTGGTCAAATTGATCTTTTAGATGCAACCAACGAATTCCATCTTTCCACTCGCATCGAGGCAGATCGTCGCATCCGTAAATTGCATAACCAGATGCGCAATAAGTTGGGACCCGATTTTGACGGGTTGTACAGTGAGATTTTCTCGCAAATCTGTAAGGACCTCGCCACTTCTTACGCAAATGTGGAGAGTGTTACCAGCACAAAACCGGGCCTAAATTTCCCCGATTTCAGTCTAATCCTGTCAGAAGCACAAATGCTGCGCTCCTGTTGGAATATCGAGATCCCATCCTACACCCGTGATTATCTGAACACATTTTGGCACCAGAAAGCTTCGTCAGACGATGCGCTTACCAACGAGCTGCTCACAGGGTTAATTCAGGAAGTGTACGCGCTTTATCTTGCCTGTTATTTACTTCCCGAAAACATAGCTCAGGATTTGTTAGATTACTACAACCAAAAACAGCGCATTCCCCGTTCTAATTTTTTCCAAAACCGCTTTCAGGAAGAGACAGCGTTAAAAGAAACCCTTTCTGAGATTCACAGCCTTGCCTATGAAGCAACTCAAGTATTGATCCGCGCAAACTTGCGCTTGGTGGTAAGCGTGGCAAAGAAATATCTTGGGAGGGGTATTTCTTTGCTCGATCTCATTCAGGAGGGCAATCTGGGCTTATTGCGTGCTGTTTCAAAATTTGACCCAACCCTGGGTTACAAATTCAGTACCTACGCGACCTGGTGGATCAGACAATCGATCAGCCGTCATATTGCTGAACAAGCACGCACGATTCGAATACCAGTTCACCTGTTCGAATCCATCTCCAAGCTCCTTCGTATACAAAGAAAACTCACGCAGAATCTCAACCGCGACCCAAGTTTCGAGGAATTGGCTCTGGAATCAGAGTTCATGGAAAAGCACGACGCCGACCGTATAAAGGACGCATTAAGGACTGACGAGCCTATTAATAAACAGCTCATGGAGAAATGGAAAAACGCTTCACAAAAAGTACAGCAGATCATGAAATCAGCTGAAGAACCGATTTCTCTGGAATACCCAGTAGGAGATGAGGATAGCAGCCAGCTGGGTGATTTCATTGAAGACATTGACGCGATCGAACCCATGGATGCAGCTGCAAAAGAAATGCTGCGTGAACAGGTGCAGGCTGCCCTATCAGCGCTATCAGAGAGAGAGCGGCAGGTGCTGGAGCTGCGCTTTGGATTATTGGACGGGAAAGACCATACCCTCGAGGAAGTAAGCAACTATTTTAATGTTACCCGTGAACGCATACGGCAAATTGAAGCCAAAGCGCTGCGTAAGCTGCGCCATCCCTCTCGCAGCCGTGATTTACGGGAGTACCTTTCATAAAATGGATTTTTGAGTGCTTGCGGGCTGAAATTTTACATGTTATAATCTCGCCGCGTGTAAAAACACACCCGTTTTTTCCCAAAGCAATCATGAGGAAAGTGAAAACCCCGTAAGTACTCTTAAATTATTTTTTCTGCCCTTGGCTGAAATTCTCAAGAGAATTTATCAAATCTAATTCATGGAAAGTAAAATATGATCACGATTTCAGAACTGGAAAAAAAGTCTTTAGTTGAACTTCGCAACATGGCGAAAGAAATGGAACTTGAAGATGCTATGCTGCACAAGAAAGAATTTCTCATCGTAAATATCGCCCAGCTCAGCGCCCAACAAGAAGGGCGTGATATGGGTGGTGGAATCTTAGAGATCATGCCAGAAGGTATTGGTTTTCTCCGACAGGATTACCAGATGGGAAAAAATGATATCTATGTCTCCCAAGCACAGCTGCGTCGTAATGAGCTGCGCAATGGCGATATGGTTTTTGGCGATGTGCGCCCACCCCGCGAATCTGAGCGGCATTACGGTCTGGTGCATGTTGAAAGTATCAATGGATTGCCAGTTGATGAAACCAAGAAACGCGTACGTTTTGAAGATCTAACCCCTATCTTTCCTGATCAACGCTTCGACCTGGAAACACCCCGCAACATCCTTTCCAACCGTGTCATAGATATGATCGCACCGATTGGTAAAGGTCAGCGCGGTATGATCGTCTCACCGCCGAAAGCAGGTAAGACGACCATTTTAAAAGAGATCGCCAACGCCATTTCTACCAACAACCCCGAAGTGGACTTGATGATCAGTTTAATTGGTGAACGACCGGAAGAGGTAACGGACATGGATCGTTCTGTTGAGGGTGAGGTCATTGCATCAACTTTTGACGAACCGGTCACTTCCCACGTACGTACTGCTGAGATTACTCTGAACCGTGCCAAACGTCTGGTTGAGATCGGGCATGATGTGGTCATCCTTATGGATTCGCTGACACGCCTGGCGCGTGCCTACAACCTAGTCGTCAATCCTTCTGGGCGTACTTTATCTGGTGGTATGGATCCTTCTGCTCTCTATCCACCCAAGCGCTTCTACGGCGCCGCTCGTAATATCGAAAATGGCGGTTCCCTTACTATCATCTCCACCGCACTGGTTGACACCGGTTCACGTTTGGATGATGTGGTCTATGAAGAATTCAAGGGTACCGGTAATATGGAGCTTCATCTCTCACGCCGGCTGCAAGAACGTCGTATCTTCCCTGCAATTGATATTGAACGCTCTTCCACACGCCGCGAAGAATTGCTGCTCAGCCCCGATGAACTCCAAAAAATATGGCTCATGCGCAGAATGTTCTTGCAAATGATCGGACAACCCCCGCAGGGAGGAGGAATGGACATTGCGATCGCCACTGAAGCGATCTTACAGCGCCTTGAGAAGACCAAAGACAATATGGAATTTCTTTCCAATTTGACGGAGGGAATTTGATCAATTCAAAAACAACCGCTCCACAGAATAACAAAGTTCAAGAAGAATCTGGCAGAAAGCAGCGCAGTATTATTTCCATCATCACCTGGATCATCGCCGTTTTAATGATCTTCCTGATGGGGGCATCGCTTTATCAATTCTTCAAAGGCGAATCTCTACTACAATTGTTTGGCGTTGCGTCCTCATCCCAAATTGAATCGGATGATTCCAACCCAGTGCTCCCATCTTACGCTGCGGGAGATGATTACCAATCTGTAAAAAGAGACGCAAATGCCGATACTGTTCTCCCCAGCGGATACCGGAAAGAACCGGTCAATTATACGGTAGAGTCAGGTGATTCCATCTTCGGTATTGCCCAAACCTTTGATGTGGAACCTGAATCGGTATTGTGGGCAAATTACGATATTCTCAATGATGATCCGCACCTCATCTCCGTTGGGCAAGATTTGATCATTCCTCCTGTCGATGGGATCCTTTACAAGTGGAAGGAAGGGGACACCATCGAGAAGGTAGCAGGAGAATATTATGCCGATCCTGAAGATGTTCTGCTATTCCCTGGCAATGATCTTGACATGACCAACCCTGCCATTGAACCCGGTACGCTGGTGATGATCCCGGGTGGATATCGTGCTTATCAAACATGGGTTGTCCCTACTATTGTACGTGGCAATTCTGGCGTGAATTCCAGCATCCTGGGTCCCGGAGCCTGCTCCACATCGGAAGGTGGTGCTGTTGGTACTTATACCTTTGTATGGCCAACTCCATATCATCAGATTACCGGGAATGATTACTGGGGGGGTCACCAAGCGCTGGATATGATGTGCTACCAGGGCGATGCCATTTTCGCATCCGACTCGGGTGTGGTGGTATATGCTGGAGCAATCAGTGGAGGATACGGCAACATGGTCATGATCGATCACGGAAATGGATACCAAACCCTGTATGCTCACTTAAATTCCATCAACGTATCCTGCGGTCAGAGTGTGTACCAGGGTCAGGTGATCGCTGCCTGTGGGTCAACCGGTAATTCCACCGGACCCCACCTCCATTTTGAAATCCGTTTAAACGGCGGTATGATCAACCCATGGCTGGTCGTCCAATAATCTCTGAATTTCAAACTAAAAATAACACCTCGCGAGAATATGGCGAGGTGTTTTCATTTCTATCTCGGATTTACAGAAGATCGGGGGGATTGACCTCGATCCGCCAATCTTGCAGATTGATCTTGTGTAGAATCGCCTCCAGGTTTTTTCCCCGCAAGACAATATGCTGCCGGTAATAGCCACGCTGCTTGGAGAAAAAAGGTGATACAGGTCCACTAATGATGGTTCCAGCAAGCTCCGGATCATTCCCAACAATTGTAGTGATCTGTTCGAACAATGCAGAGGCTTTGTTGATTGCCACTCGTTGGTCCTGATGGCGAAGCTCCAGCCGGACGAGATCGGTAAAGGGTGGATAATGAAGTTCACGCCGGTGCACGATTTCATCTCTATAGAACCCGTTGAAATCGTGCCTTGATGCGCGTTGGATGGCATAATGATCAGGTTGATAGGTTTGAAGGATGACCTGCCCACCCAGCGGGCTGCGCCCAGACCGTCCTGCTACCTGGGTGAGAGTCTGAAAAATACGCTCCGGAGCCCGAAAATCCGGAAAGTTCAATCCTACATCTGCCAGCACGATTCCAACCAGTGTCACAAGAGGAAGATCAAGCCCTTTAGCCAGCATTTGTGTTCCGATCAGAAAATCGGCATGATGGTTGGCAAAGTGAGAGAGCAGCAGCTCCTCCGCTCCATGCTGCCGGGTGGTATCCGCATCCCAGCGCAGGATGCGTGCAGAGGGAAATAACTGATAAAGCTGTTCTTCTACCTTCTGTGTACCGCCGCCATACTGTCTAATCTGGGTAGCTCCACATTCAGGGCAGCGCTGGGGCACATCTTTTTCATACCCACACACATGGCAGACCAGTTTCTTCTTATCCATGTGCATTGTCAATGGAATATCGCAGCGTGGACAAAGCAGTACTTTTCCACAGTTACGGCAAAATATGTATGTGGCACTGCCGCGCCGATTCAGGAATAAAATTGCCTGTTGTTTTCTATCCAAAATGGTTCGCAATGCTGCTTGCAGGGAACGACTGAACATGGAATGATTGCCCTGCCTCAACTCATTCCGCATATCTACAATCTGTACTAGGGGGAGAGGCAAGACAGCAGCACTGCCGTTCTGTTCCTCCATGTGGATCTCTGCATCAGGAAATTGTGAACGCTTTTGTTGAATATATTCCTGGTGTGCCAGAATCCGATCTGGTAGGTGAATAAGTGCCCAACCCTCACTCTGAGCACGGAAGTATAGCTCTACATCCGGTGTGGCGGAACCCAGCATGATGTTGCTGTCAGTGAGCACAGCATATTGCAAGGCAGTTCGTACCGCATCATACAGCGGTTTGTTATCCGATTGATAGAAGGAGGGATCGTGAAACTCATCCATCACGATCAAACCAAGATCAGGGAATGGCGTGAACAGCGCACTGCGCGGTCCAATGATGATAGGAAGCTTCCCCATTCGTGCTCTGCGCCAGGTGTCAACCCTCTCACCGGTTGATAAACGTGAATGCACCAATCCCACCTGCCCCGGGAAGCGTGCCATGAATCGTTTTACGGTTTGTGGTGTAAGGGAAATTTCAGGCACCATTACCAGAACCTGTTTCCCCTGTTCCACTACTTTTTCCACCGCACGCAAATACAATTCCGTCTTCCCAGAGCCAGTCACACCATGGATAAGGATGGGTTTTTTCTTTTTTTCTGTTAATTGTTTTTCGATTTGGCTCCAGGCTTTACATTGTGCAGAGGTAAGTTCCGGCTTTTTTGTAGGTGAGACTTCAATGTCTTTCAAAGGATCACGCCAGATCTCCACCTCACTCAGATGTATAAAACCTTTTTCTTCAAGCGTTTTTAAGTCAGCTGCATTCGCCCCTGAAGCAGCATACACCCAGGCAGTATTCACCGGGATGCCTTCCTGCAACAGAAATTCCAGCGCAGCACCCCGTCTTTCAGCGGCATTTGTGCCAGCGCGTCCCAAATCCTGTTGGCGATCACCAAGCACCGCTTTTGACACAGAAATCTGCGCGGTACGGATGGTTTTACGCTGGATGTGTGGATCAGGGAGATATGAATTACTGTCAAGATACCCATTTTTCAGTAAACCTCGCAATGCAACTCTCCAGCTGGCGTGGGGAAAAGCTGCTTGGAGCTGGCGTGAACGCAGCGCTCCGCGTGTTCTTATCATTTCCAGAATCTTTTTTTGTGTAGCAGAAAGATTCTCAGAAGCGGCTGGTAGCCGCTTCAAGCTATAAACCACATCCGCCAGCTGATTAATGCCGGGAGGCAACATAAGATGCACGCAATCTGAGATGCTGGAAAAATAATGGGTCGCCATCCATTTTGCAAGAGCGATCTGATCTGAATTCAATACTGGTTCGGTATCCAGAATCCCAAGAATCTCTTTGCGTTCAATCACCGTGGAACTGCAATTCATTTCCACCACAACAGCCTGAGCTCGCATCTTTCTGAACGGCACCACCAACAGACTGCCCTGTTGAATACCAGCATACCGATCTGGTACATCGTAATCAAAGAGCGCATCAATGCCAGGAATATTAACAACAACACGAATGATCATGCTCATGCGATCAAGAAATCCTATTACGACTCAATTGTTGCTGCTCCGTAGCCCACCACCGAAGAAGTATCACCCGTGCCCTCTGCAGACGTGCTGTAGTGCAGAATTTGTACAGTTGTTGCTCCCAGTTTTCGGGTTATGCTCAATACAACAGCCACCGCTCCCGCCCCACATGCAAAAGCTCTACTTTCTTTTTCGGCATCCAATACCAGCTGAGGAGAAAATGTAGATATTCGTCTTAACATTTCATCATCCAGCATAGCGGCTGTTTTCTGGTTGTAGAAGTGGGATAAATCCGTACTGGCAACCCATAATACATTTTTCCCGTTCGTTATATCTGCTGCTGCTTGCGCAATCGTTTCGATCTCATCCATGTCATGAGTTCGTACCATCAGGGGAAATAGTTCAAAGGAACCTTTCAAAGCAGTTTGCAGGAAAGGCAGTTGAATTTCTAATGAGTGTTCCTCATCGTAGGAAATAAACTCAACATTCAATCCCTGCAGAGCTATTTTTTCTTGAAATCCGTTCACAAGGTCCTGCGCGACCGGCACCAATCCCAGGGGGGTTTGATAGTAGGCATGCGCGCTGGTCAGTAATTTAACGGGAGTATAAGCATGGAAGGGTGAAAAAATCGCCACAATGTCAAATTGCTTTTCCAGAACTGCCCGATAGGCATACCCTGCAGTTGGTCCAGAGTAGCGATACCCCGCATGTGGAGAGATCAGCCCAATTACCCTACCATGCAGGGGAGGAATTTTTGCTTGCATGATATATGTTGAGATCTCATCCTGAAGTTTTTTCGCATCATCACTATACCAGGTCCCGGCAATAGCAGATGGACGGATTTCATCCGTATTTTTTAGCATATTTGCCTCCTGAATCAATTATAGCGGGAGAAAGAAAAAAGGAGAGGGAAGATGGTATTTCCCTCTCCTTAACTGCTAGTATGGGTAATAGCGATGTGGATTCATGCGATTACCGTTCAAGCTCATTTCAAAGTGCAGGTGCGGTCCGCTGGAATTGCCCGTGCTGCCCATGGTGCCGATCAACTGCCCTCCAAAATTGATATAATCACCACAATTGCCGTAGACCTCGTTTAGATGGGCATAGAGCGTCTGCCAGCCATTGCCATGATCTATAACGATCACATTTCCATACCCCCAATCATTCCAACCGGCATAAACGATCACACCCGCATCAGCGGCATAGATCGGGTTGCCCAGATCACCACCAATATCAATACCCCAGTGATTAAATTCAGGTGTGTATTCATATCCGGAGATATAGGTTGCGGAAGTAGGCCAGACAAAGGCTTCCGTTCCGATGGGTCCACTGTAAACTGCTTCACAATGTCCCGGTCCCAGAATGCGCGATGTGGCAACATCCGTTCGTACAAACAGGGCAGCTGTCCAGTCATAATAGCTGCGGGTTCCACCGGGTGCGAAGATCAGGGTTCCCACTTCGATATTGGGGTTCGCGTAATCGCCGATCGTTTCGTAGCTGAGATGATTGCCAGGCCATTCGATGATAGCCTCAGGGGTAATATTCAATCCTGTAGAGACACCATTCAGACCATCACCTTCCATCCAGCGATAGGTTGTCCCATCGGTAGGATAGATCTTGAGCACCTGCCCGGGATAAATGGCTGCCGGATTATCGAGGAGGGTGTCGTAATTGCACCATAAAATCGTTTCAGGTTCCAACCCAAAGTGTTCTGCAATCCCAATCAAAGTATCACCAGCGACAACCTCATATTCCACAACATCGTAACGAGAGGGCACTTCTTCATCTATGCTGGTTTTGATCTCGGATGACCTGGAAATCCCTTCCACAGGAGCCACACCTTCATAAGCCGGTAATAACAGATCTGCAGTTTCCACATCCTCACCCGAGTCATACGTACCGCCGCTGGCGGTTATGACGATCTTTTCTTCTGGCAAGAAAAAAGTTTTCATGACCCAGATGATGAGTGCCACCATGACAATGGTGAGCAGAATTGTGGTAATCCGTGAAACCACATCGTGTAAACCAATCTTCTGTATCCGTTTCCAGAAGCGGTCCCACAGCGTGAGGAATTGGGGAATTTCCTCTACCTGTTCTTGCTTCTTTAATTCTTGTGTTTCATGAACATCATGCGATGTAATATTTTCATCCATTCAAACCTCGCTGCGCCATCATAACATGCCGAATTTTTATGGTCAAGCGTCATCAGATTGTTATTGTGCATATATTTTGTGAATTTTTCATGTTTTTGACTCGATACCGTTATAATCAAAATATGGCTTCAGAAAAGATAGAGGCACTGCTCGGGGCACTGCTAATACAAAAGAGGATGTATCTTGCCACCGCCGAATCCTGTACGGGGGGCTTGATCGCCAACCGCATCACAGATATACCAGGTTCTTCCGCCTATTTCCTGGGCGGAATGGTCACTTACTCTTACCCCTCGAAAATGCAATGGTTGGGGGTAAAAGAAGAAACACTCAATCGCTACGGTGCTGTCAGTCGGGAAACTGTGGTTGAAATGGCGTTTGGGGTAGCACACAACCTTGAGTCTATCTGTGATGCGTCAAAGTTGATTACTATCGCTGTATCCGGAATTGCAGGACCAGACGGCGGCACACCCACCAAGCCTGTTGGATTTGTATGGATCGGATGGTTCTTCAATAACGACCTGCGCGCAACCTCTTTTCAATTTCAAGGCGATCGCATCCTCATCAAAAATCAAAGCGTCGACCAGGCTTTACTCGGCGCCTATAATTGGCTTCTTGATCTACCTAATTGATTTTATCCCAATCTTTGGCGTTCTTCTGCAATGATGCTTTCATCCAATTTTTTGAATAAGGGAGCTGGTTTGATAAATCGAGCTCCGGGTTGCAGGTCACTCGCTTTCCATTCTCCTGCCGCAGAAGAAGGATCGTAACGCAAGATGGTATGGCTTCCTAGGTCATCCTGAACCTCTTCAACATGCTGCGTGCCAAATAACTGATCGGAATAACCTAGAAATTCGTGCAGCTGCTGGCTGGTAAAGGGTAAGAACGGTGCAAACATAATCTTCAGGGAATCGATCGCTTTCATAGCAACAAAAATAGCTCTGGCTGCTGCCAGTTTATCCTCTTTGATGCTCGTCCAGGGAGCAGTTTGATCCAGGTATTTATTGACCTCACTCGCCAGACGCATCACCTCGGCTAAAGCAGCACGCAGATGCACCTGTTCCAATTCGCGCCCGACACTGTCAAACCCTCCTTCAATCGTCTCCAAAAGCTGGATATCAATGGTGGTCAGTGCTCCTGGGTCGGGAACCACTCCCTCCCAATATTTATAGGCGAAGGATAACACCCGATTGGCTAAATTGCCCCATGTCGCCACCAATTCATCATTATTGCGATGATAGAACTCCTCCCAATCCCAATCTGAATCGCGGGTTTCAGGCATGATGGAAGTCAGATAATATCGAAAGGCATCCGGGTCATAACGAGAGAGAAAATCTTTTCCCCATACAGCCCAATTACGGCTGCCTGAGATCTTCTTCCCTTCCAGGTTCAAGAATTCGTTAGCTGGTACATCATACGGCAAAACAAATTTTTGAGGGTCTTTTTCCCCATACAATTCATCAAATTGCTTACCTACCCCGATCAGTTCAGCCGGCCAGATGATGGCATGAAATGGAATATTGTCTTTTCCAATGAAATAGAAGGTCTTGGCTTTCTCATTTTTCCACCAATCCCGCCAGGCAGCGTTGTTACCTTCCAGCTTGCTCCATTCTATGGAAGCGGAAAGATATCCAATAACAGCCTCAAACCACACATACAGGCATTTTTGATCCCATCCTTCTAGAGGGACGGGGATGCCCCAATCGAGATCGCGTGTGATGGGTCTGCCACGCAGTCCTTCCGTCTGTATTTGCCCCAAGGATTGGCGAACCACATTGGGACGCCAGTAATTCTGCCTTTCGTTCAGAAAATCGGTCACGTCCTGCTGGAGTGTTGCCAGATCCAAGAAGAAATGTTCGGTTTCACGTAATTCCGGTACTGATCCATCAATCTTACTGCGCGGATTCAGCAACTTCGATGCTTCCAGTAGATTCCCGCAATTATCACACTGATCACTGCGCGCACCTTCAAAACCGCACAAATAACAGGTTCCTTCTACATAGCGGTCAGGCAAGAATCGTTTTTGGGAGGGCGAATACCATTGGAATTGCTTTTCCTTATATAAAAATCCATTCTTCAGCAGAGTGGTAAACATGGTTTGCGATGTCGCAAAATGATTGCTGGTATGGGTAGATGTGAACAGATCGTAGGAAATTCCCATGCTCTGGAATAATTCTAAAAATCCGGTGTGATACCGTTGATAGACTGCCTGAGAGGTAGTTCCTTCTGCATCCGCGCGGACTGTAATAGGAGTACCGTGAGCATCACTACCCGACACCATTAACACCTTGTTCCCTTTAAGACGATGATATCTGGCAACGATATCTGCCGGTAAGTAGGAACCCACCAGGTTCCCAGCATGAATCTCGGCATTTGCATACGGCCAAGCAACAGCAACAAGGATGTTTTCAGACATGAAAGCTCTCCAATTAAGAATAATCTCGATTTTATCATGAAGATAACCGGTGGATTCCGAGCTGTTGATGCTACAGCCATACAACAATGTATAACACACTCACATGGAGACCATAAGGAAGCATGTCGTAATTTTAAGCTTTAACCCATGTTTCGTGATGCGAACTGCATTTCCCTCTTTTAACAAAGCTTCTTGTAAGACACGCTTGACTGATATGCTCTATCTGAATACAATAATCCTTAATCGTGTTCTGGTGTCCTTTCCCCGGATGGAAGGACAAAAAGGCGAAACCGGTGCTCTATTGATTAGAAAGTCCGGTGCTGTCCCGCAACTGTAAGGTTTACTACCAAGCCAGGTCGACCACCAGAACGAAATATAACTAACACGCTCTCGTGGATAGGAGGTGACTGGTGATAAAAAGAAGCAAGCCCTGATCTGTCAAAAGACGGATTTTTTAATTTAAATACTCGAAATTCATGGAGAAAATAATGAAAAGACTTTTAAAAATCCTGCTTCCTTTGATCCTGATCAGTTCTGTTTTAGCTGGCTGTGGATCCACAACCAACACGGCGGAGATAGAAGCGCCAATGGAAGGGGTTTCCACCTCCATAGTCTTGACGGATGGTCTGGGGCGGGAAGTAATCCTTGCAAGCCCGGCAACCCGAATTGTGAGCCTCTCCCCTTCAAATACCGAGTTGCTTTATGTCGTGGGTGCCGGTGATCAAGTTGTCGGCAGAGACAGCTTTTCCGATTATCCAGCAGATGCCTCCGCTCTGCCCGATATCGGTGGTGGTTACTCAGAATACAACCTTGAAATGCTGCTCAGCCTTGAACCAGATCTGGTTCTGGCTGCTGAGATCAACACGGCGGAACTGGTGCAATCTATTGAAGATTTGGGCATCCAGGTTTTTTACATCAAGAACCCACTCACTCTGGATGACCTCTATACAACTATCCAGGATGTAGGTTTATTGAGTGGTCATGAGGATGCCGCCCAACAGGTCATCAGCGAAGCTACAGAGCGGGTGGCGGTAATCGTTTCAACCATTGAAAATGCCACAACCACTCCAACCGTTTTTTACGAATTGGATGCAACCGACCCCACCAAACCGTATACTCCAGGGCAGGATACTTTCTACAGTACTCTGATCCAGATGGCGGGGGGAAAAAATGTGGGAGATGCCATGGAAACTTCCTGGGCACAGATCAGCTTGGAAGAGTTGCTCATCCAGGATCCTGATATTATCCTACTGGGTGATTCTATATGGGGCATCACCCCTGAAAGCCTTGTTGACCGTGAAGGGTGGAGCACACTGAGCGCTGTTCAATCTGGAAATGTGTTTCCATTTGACGATAATCTGCTGGCGCGTCCCGGTCCACGTCTGATCGATGGGTTGGAAGCACTGGCGCAGGTCATCCATCCAGAGGTTTTTGAATGAAAAAGGAGAACACCCTGCCAAAGTGGGGCCTCATCCTGGGGGCAGGTGTTCTGATCGCTGTGCTTCTCAGCATTGTGCTTGGAAGTGTCAATATTCCTATGCGTGACTTTTTCACAATTCTGCGTGAGAGGGTGGTAGGTGGAATCACCCTCTCAGCTAGGCAAGAAAAATATGCCAATATCCTGTTTCAATTACGTATTCCCCGCACTCTTTTAGTAATGCTGGTGGGCGCTGCCCTGGCAACCAGCGGCGGCGCTTACCAAGGTCTTTTTCAGAACCCATTGGCGGATCCATACCTGATCGGGGTAGCATCGGGGGCAGGGTTGGGGTCCATCATCGCTATGACCATCCAATGGCCGCAGGAGCTTCAGGGCTATTTCGCGATTCCTATCAGCGCCTTCAGCGGAGCTATGCTGGCAGTCATTCTGGTTTATTCTCTGGCAAAAGTGGGGAAGACCATCCACAATACCACGCTCATTCTGGCAGGTGTTGCGGTCAGTTCCTTCTCCAATGCCCTGACATCATTCTTACTCCTCAATGCCGGAGGGGAATTACGACGCGCGATCGTTTGGATGATGGGTGGCAGCACCCTGGTGGGTTGGAAGCCCGTTCTGGCAGCCGCACCCTACATTCTGGTAGGCATCACTGCTTTGATCAGCATGGGCTACCAGTTAAATGTAATGCAATTCGGGGATGAAGAGGCTCAGCAAATGGGCGTGCCGGTGAAAAAAGTTCGTCTGGCGATCATCTTGGCTGCCAGTTTAACCACAGCTGCTGCAGTTGCTTTCTCCGGTACGATCGCTTTCGTTGGTCTGGTTGTCCCCCACATCCTGCGGCGCATGGTAGGGAACGATTATCGCCAGATTCTACCCTACTCAGCACTGGGAGGGGCAATTTTTCTGCTGCTAGCAGATATTGCTGCCCGCAAACTGCTCGCCCCGCAGGAAATCCCTGTGGGAGTGATCACCACCTTGCTAGGAGCACCATTTTTCCTATATATTCTGCGGCGCACCAAGAGAAAGACGTGGTAAAAGATGTTATCAGTAGAAAATATTTCCCTTTCATTTGATACTGCTACTATCTTGGATAACGTCTCCTTTCAATTGCACAAGGGCAAGATCCTGGGCTTGATCGGTCCGAACGGCGCTGGCAAAACCTCTTTGATTCGGTCGATCAATGGTTCTCTGCGTGTTGATTCTGGCAAAATTCAATTTAAGAAAAGAGATATGACTGCCCTCCCGCCACAGGAACGAGCCCAGTTAATTGCCACCGTCCCGCAAAGCAGAACCATTCCGGCAGGGTTCACGGTGCAACAAATCGTAAGCATGGGAAGAACGCCATACCTGAACTGGTTTGGGAGAACAAATCCAAAAGACGATCAGATCGTAAAAAGCGCCATGCAGCGCACCAACATTCTGAAACTGGCTGACCTGCCTGCTGAAATGTTATCAGGGGGCGAGCAGCAGCGCGTTATCCTGGCGCGAGCGTTTGCACAAGAAACTCCTTTGCTGCTTTTAGATGAACCAACCACCCATCTGGATATTCGCTACCAGATGGAATTTCTGGCTTTATTATTCGAACACGTCAAAAAAGAAAAGACAACCGTCATCATTGCCATGCATGATCTGAATCAAGCCCTGCGTTTTTGCGATGAAATTCTGCTGCTCTCCAGAGGCAAAGTTGAAGCAGAAGGGAAACCATCAAAAGTCCTGACAGAAAACCGGCTTTCCAGGGTATATCAATATCCCATTCAGATCAGAGAAGGAGAGGATGGCGTTCCTGCATTCATCTATCCAGAATATTAGCTTAACAGGAAACGCAGGTCTGCGATGGATTTCAGGATAAAATCAGCAGCCGCCTTTTTTAATTCTTTTTGCGTACCAAAACCCGAAAGTACACCGATCGTTCTCATACCTGCAGCTTTACCAGCTAGGATATCTACTACGGTATCTCCAACCATCAAACAGCGCTCAGGTTGTACATGCATCGCATCTGCCGCAAATAGCAGTGGATGGGGGAAAGGCTTTGAGTAATAACAAGTTTGACCTGAAACCAACACGTCAAAATATTGCTGTAAAGAGAATTTTTGGATGAAATCCAACACCCCACTATCGCTACGGGCACTGATAATCCCCAACCGGTATTTACGATGAAGATCCTGTAACATTTCTTCTACACCGGTTATTAAGGAATGGTCTTTATCAAAACTTTCGCGATCACGGTTCTTCTTTTTATGCGGAAATGTCCTGACGATAAAATCGTCAATTCCCAGCCGATCAACAAGATGGTATGAAATATTAAAGCCTGTCATTGCTAGGCTTACGGATGCACGGGCAAATTTTTGGAGATTCTGTTCTTTCCAGAAAAAGCGAAGAAAACGGATGCGGCGAGTTATCTCTTCTATGATATGGTCATCTGAATTACTGAGTGTTCCATCAATATCAAAAAAAATTGCTTCAATTTCAGAAAGAATTATACCCATCACCCGTCCCTAATTCGCGCTAATGTAATCGATCGCCCAAAGAGCATCTTCATAGTCTTCGCGGATCTTTAATGCGTCGCGAAAATACTTCAGAGCTGTATCTTCATCTCCATTTTGATAAAATGCCCATCCTCGCCACAACATGGCTTCTTCAGATGTGCGGGAGATCTCAAGTGCATACTTGGTAAGGGTCATAACTTCTTCTGTCCTGCCCGTCTGGAAATATGCAATGAAAGGTCCAAACTGATAGCGTAACATTCGTTGCGGCAGCCCCAGGCTGCGCGCGGTATCGTATGCTTGTGCAGCTTCGGTATAGCGCTTAAAGGAGGTCAGGTTAGTACCCAGATTGAACCATGCAAAGGCATTATCAGGATTGTTCTGTGTTTCCTGTTGCGCTGCAGCCAGTGCATTCTCACGATTCTTTTCCACATCCCAATCCTCACCAAGAACATTTTTCAAGATTTCTTCATGCTCTGGGCGGTATACCATAATATACACCCGGTTGAAAGACTGCCAATTCTTATCGAGGATATCATAATTGATGCTTTGGTTTGCTCCTAATTCGGTATCCTGGACGATGAACGTACGCGTAGCATCATTGAATCCGGTTATCAACAAATAATGCCCCGACCACAGATCATCCTCCGGCCAGTACTGGCGGTCGGTGGTGAAAGACTCCTCGATCATCACCGGAAAACCCGCGGCAATCAGTTGTTTAATACGTTCCACATCCCCACCCACACGAAACTCTGCGTTGAGCCAGCCGGAGTAATTGTGTACATAATAGACCAGTTCATCTACATTTACGTTGCGGTCATCACGCGTGGGTTTGACAATCTTTGCAATGTCATACTGATCACCCTCCCAACCGTAATATCGTAATGTAAGAGCCAGGGTGGCGGGTCCACAATTATTCCAATCCTGTTTATCGCGTACTTCATCGTAAGCTGGAGCAGTCAAAACAACTTCTGATGGAATAGGAGTAGGTACCTGTGTTGGAGTGGGAGAAACCAGCGGGGTTGGTGTGATGGTTGCCGGTATTGCGGTGATGGTAGGTGTACCAGGCGCACTGATACGGCTGACAACCGGCGCTGGTAAATCAGATACGGGATTGAACAATCGGTGAATATATGTACGAGCCAGGTCAATGCGCCAGCTAACCACACGATTTACACGGGGAATCTGATACAACCCAATTGCCAATAAGATGAGCAAACATATCAGAAAAAGAATCTTGAGCCCTTTCCTGTTCTTTTTTTTATACGGTATATATTCGGGATATTGCATGCGGCTATTTTACCTTATCCCACCCATTTAATTAGATTGAAATAGTCTGAATTATTGATATAATCGCCGCATGCTTTACCACATATGGACAGAAGGATGTCAGATGAATGTCGCTGATTCGGTCAGGCTTTCCTCGACTTTGGAACAGCTGGGATATTCTCCCACTGGAAAGATCGAGAAAGCGGATGTGATCGTATTAAATACCTGTGTGGTCAGACAAAGCGCCGAGGATAAAGCCATAGGCAGGCTTTCATCATTAAAAAAAGTGAAACAGGAAAATCCACAGGCAGTGATCTGCTTGATGGGTTGTATGGTCGGGGTGGGAGATTACACCCTCTTGAAAAAACGCTTCCCGTTCGTGGATATTTTCTCTGCACCCTCAGATATCAACCAGCTGGTGAGATACTTGCTCGACACTGATATGGTAAAAGCAAATGAATTACGCGATCAGGCACAGTCGATCCTCGAAAACGATGCTGATTTTATTTTGCCAGCAGAGATGCGTGGAAATTCCATTGCTGCCTTTGTTCCCATTGTTCTGGGGTGCTCTCATGCTTGCAGCTACTGCGTCATCCCGCTGCGGCGCGGCAAAGAGATCAGCCGTCCGCCGCAAGAGATCCTCGCGGAGGTGGGCAGCCTTGCGCGGCAAGGAATTAAAGAGGTCACCCTGCTGGGGCAAATTGTAGACCGCTATGGTCATGAGAATCCATCATATCCAACTCTGGGGGAACTGCTTACCGACATCCATCAGATTGAAGGTATTCAGCGCATCCGTTTCCTTACCTCGCATCCAAACTGGATGACAGATGAGCTATTAGACACGATGACCGGACTGCCTAAAGTAATGCCGCACTTTGAACTCCCCATTCAGGCAGGTGATGATGAAGTATTACGTAGAATGCGGCGGGGATACACGGTTGAAAAATATTTATCCATTGTTCAGAAAATCCGCGTACTCTTCCCCTCCTCCTCCATTGCCACCGATCTAATCGTGGGGTTCCCGGGAGAAACCGCGGAACAATTCGAGCATTCACTGCAAGTACTAGATGAGGTGAAACCGGATATGACGCATGTGGCACGCTATTCACCCCGCCCCGGCACCCATTCAGCGGAGAACATGCCGGATGACGTCTCTGATGTGGAAAAATGGGAACGCTTCAGAGCTGTGGAAAGCCTGCAAGAGCAAATTACTGCCAGCATCAATGAAAAATACCTGTACCAGAAGATTAAAGTCCTTTTCGAAGGACAAAAGAAAGAACGCTGGTATGGGAGAACCCTCACCAATAAGCTGGTATTTTGTGATTCTCCGGAATCCCTGCTGGGGCAAGAAAAAGATGTCAACATCACATGGACCGGACCCTGGTCTATGATTGGAAATCTCGACAACGAAACAAAGTAATGAAAACAATAGGCAAGATCGTACTAACGTGTGTTGGAATTCTGACTGTGTTGGTTGTGATCGTATTTTACGAGACCATCCTGCATCCCCAGCGATCCGGGAAGGTAGTGCAATGGATACGTGATCCACAAGACCACGCTGATTGGGCAGTCCATGCCAATGAACAATGTCAGGATGCTCCCTTTTTTATCCCAACTGATGGCATGATCGGATATCTGTGGGGAGATTCATTTCAAATCGGTCACACGCACCAGGGAATTGATATCTTCGGCGGAACCGAAGCTGGAATTACACCGGTTTACGCCGCGTATGATGGATACCTTACACGACTGCCCGACTGGAAATCATCCCTTATCATTCGCATTCCAGATGACCCCCTGCAATCAGGGCGGCAAATATGGATCTATTACACCCATCTGGCAGATGAGAATGGGAGCTCTTACATCATTGATACTTTTCCCGCAGGAACAAGTGAAGTTTTCGTAGCAGCCGGCACCCTGTTGGGGTATCAAGGAAATTATTCGGGTACTCCTAATAATCCGGTAGGAGTTCACCTTCATTTTTCGATCGTTCAATCAGATAGTGACGGTACTTTTAAAAATGAGCTTGAAATTAAAAACACTCTCGATCCTTCCCCATATTTAGGGTTACCATTGAATGGGAAGGAAAACAAAGATATTATTCCGGTTTGTGGAACCCATCAAAATTGATGCACTTTATCCTATAATTCATACAACCTATGCTACAGTATCGAGATATAAAAACAGCTCTGCAGGATCTTTGCATTGAACGAAGCGACCCAACTATCGTTTACGCTTCCTCGCAATTAATTCCGCAAGTACGTGGGGGTGCTCAAACCATCCTGGGAGCAATCTTGGGAAGCATCGATAATATTCTCATGCCCAGTTTCACTTATCGGACCATGGTCATTCCCGAATTTGGTCCTCCTGATAATTTAATCAATTACGGGAGCGGTCGAATTTCGAACCTTGATGCAGCCATATTCACACCGGAATTGCCGGCAGATTTCGCTGACAGCCAGATCAGTGAAATATTTCGGAACTATCCTGATGTTTCCAGATCTGCCCACCCCATCTTTTCCTTCCTTGGGTTGGGTCTAGATAGCGCACTCATATCACAAACAATTTCTGACCCCTATGGTCATATCCGTTTTTTACAAGGGAAGGATGCGAAAATCGTATTGCTTGCAAAAGATCCCTCTGCATTATTCAGCCTGCATTTTTGTGAACAGGTAAGTGGCAGGAAACAATTTGTCCGTTGGGCAATCACGCAGGATGGCATCAAAGAATGTCCTCATTTTCCCGGTTGTCCAAGGGGATTTCACAAGATTCTGTATCAGCTCGATGCCGACATGAAGAAAACACAAATTGTGGGTGATCCATGCTATAGTGTGTCCCTTGATCATCTTGTTTCCACAGCGGTCGCGTTGTTGTCAACAGACCCCTATGCTTTACTCTGCAATGACCTGCATTGTGAAAAATGTAACGCCATAAGAAGGGATATCCGTCAGAAGGTAGGGTGAAGATAGATAAGCCAACAATAAAAATGTATGGCATATAATAATACAGCATGAAGATAAAAAATATTTACGGATTGGTGGAGAATCTGAATGCAAGATATAAACGAAAACATCATCATTGAAACATCAATGAGTGGAGTAACAGTAGGTGTCATTAAAACTCCCAGAGGGGTGATTTTTATTGACTCACCGCTGACCCCAAAAGATGTTCAATCATGGCGAACCATAGCCATGAAAAATGACGGGGGCTCCAGCCGCATTCAGGTTCTGATGGATGAGCATTTTGATCGCACTACTTGTGCTATTCCCATCAAGGTTCCGGTTATCGCACATGAAAAAACCAGTAAAGCTATTCAGGGCAGACCCTCCAATTTCCGTTTTCCATCCTCTGACACAGGCAGCGAATGGGAACTTTACCCCGAGATAGGTCCTCTGCAATGGATCAATCCCGAGATTACTTTCTCATCCAAAATGAGATTGGAATGGGGGGATGAAATGGCAGAATTAGATCACCGCCCTGGTCCCTCACGGGGGGCAATCTGGATTGATCTCCCTCAGCAAAGTATTATTTTTGTAGGTGATGCAGTTATGGTTGGAGAACCACCTTTCCTTGAGAACGCTGAACTTGACCCTTGGTTGGAAATTTTGGAAATCTTGAAATCTGATCTGTATAAAAACTATACCATCATCAGTGGAAGATCAGGAATCGTTGGAAAAAACGATATCAATGAACAGATTAAATTCCTCAATCTGGTAAAGAAAAAACTAGGAAAGTTATCCTCCAAGAATATTGATCAGGCACAGCTTGAGAAATTTGCCATCAGCCTGCTAGATAACTTCCCCACCAAAACTAAGAAAATGCAGGAACATTATAAAGCCCGCTTAAAATGGGGGGTCAGCCAGTATTTCATCCGAAATATGCGTTAATTTCATGATAAGTCGAGGGAATATGCTAGCTAAAACCTACGAGCCACTGGTAGAACTCACCCGTGGAGCAATTGTTGAGTCCATCCATTTTGGTTCTGTGGTCGTGTGCGATAACGCCGGTAAGGTTCACTTCCAGATGGGCGATCCTGATCTGGTCACCTATTTACGCTCCACCGCCAAACCTCTTCAGGTGCTTGCCCTGTTAGAAAATCCTGCTTCCGAGCAGTACCATTTCAGCAATCCTGAGATTGCCATCATGTGCGCATCCCATTCGGGAACTAATGAACATGTCACCGTTTTACAGGGATTGCAGAAAAAGTTAGGGATCAGCGAGAAAGACCTGCAATGCGGAATACATCTGCCGTTTGATCGTGTCACAGCAAATCACATCATACGGGGTGAGGAAGAGCTATCGAGCTTGAGGCATAATTGTTCTGGCAAACACAGCGGCATGCTGGCACTGGCAACACTGCTTAGTGCGCCTAAAGAAACATATCTTGATCTCGATAATCCCACCCAACAATTAATCCTGAAAACCTGTGGTGAAATGTTTGATTTCCCGGCAGGTCAATTCGAGATGGGAGTGGATGGGTGTTCTGCGCCGGTGTTTGCAGTACCCATGCGGAATGCTGCTCGCGCGTATGCGCTACTGTGCCAACCTAAGTCTCTTTCCTCACAACGGGCAGCCGCCTGTCACAAGATCACCCACGCCATGATGGCTTATCCCTATTTGGTTGCCGGACCCGAACGTTTTGATACGGATATCATGAAAGCCACATCTGGTAAACTGATCGCGAAAACCGGAGCAGAAGGGTATTTCGGCGTTGGCATTATGCCTGACGCCCTTCAACCAGGCAGCCCTGCTCTGGGAATTATGGTAAAGATCAGCGATGGGGATCTCAAAGAACGAGCTCGCCCGGTGGTGATTATGAGCATTCTTCACCATTTTGGATTGCTTTCTTCAGATATGGAACAACAATTACAGGTTTATGATCGCCATCCCATCGCCAACTGGCGTGATATCCCCATCGGAGAGATCAGACCCTCCACACAACTTGTAGAATCTTTGCGCGCATGGAAAATCAAACGTTGAACAAGGTCACAGAAGAACAGATTGAAAAAGATAAAGCAAATGCACGCTGGCTTTATCAAGCATTGCTGGAAAAATATGGGCTGCCAACCTGGCGTACTCCCCTTCCAGCGATTGATGAATTGATTTCCACTATCCTCTCCCAAAACACCAACGATCACAATCGCGATATCGCTTTCAATCGCCTGCGGGCTGCCTTCCCGACCTGGGAAGAGGTACGTGATGCAGATGTTGAAAAGATCATTGCTGCCATACGTCCTGCCGGATTGGAAAATCAAAAAGGGAAGCGCATCAAGACGGTACTGCAGCAAATCAGCCAGGAGCATGCCCAGCTCGATCTGGATTTTTTAACAGACTGGGATCGAGAAAAAGTACGGGGGTACTTATTGCAGTTCAAGGGAGTAGGAATGAAAACAGCAGCCATTGTGATGCAATTTTCACTCGGGATGCCTGCCTTTCCAGTGGACACCCATATTTATCGCGTAACAGGCAGATTTGGCATCAGACCCGAGAATATGAATGTAGAAGAATGCCACCTATACATGGAGAGCCTTTTTTCACCCGATCAATATGAAGCTGGGCATCTCAATATCATCCGGTTGGGCAGAGAAATTTGCCAAGCGCGCAAACCGCACTGTGAAATTTGCCCGCTACAAGAACGATGTAACTTTTTTCGGAGGCTAGTTGAGAACTCATAATTCTATTTTTAAATTCCGATTATTAAGATAAAAAACTACATCAAAAACAAAATCCCCGTCGTTAATCGGGGATTTTTATAAAACATACTTCGCTTTTTTGTCGATTTTCACAAAAGACATTAGAGCCCTTTTAACAACGTAGCTAGTGTTAAAAGCAAGAAACCAATTGCCACAAAAGCGAAAGCGTAACCATTGACAAAAGGAATGCTTATCAATTGGCTGAGGACTCCAAGCCCACCAATTATTACGGCAATCCACCAGGTTATTTTTTTAGGTGCTGATAATCTCATTTTTCCTCCTTATACTATTTTAGAAAACAAATGATTTGTGAAAGCCTATGCCAGTTTTCTGTTTGTCTTTATATTATACCTATACATTGTTTTTCAGCATGCCCAATCACTTTTGTTTTCCTATTTGGGGTATTTAAAAAATCAAAAAAGTTGATTAGCTTGCTTGAATCGCATACGTGCTGTGTCGTGCATAAACTATTCCTCCTACCTAACCTTGTACTGAAACTCAGGATTGATTCCTTTGAACCCTGTGCTGGCATGAAAGGAAAACAGGAACTAACAATAAAGCCTGCCACATCCAACATCTGACAGGCTTCATTCTGGCATTGTTATTATTTTGGTGCGTGTACCCTGATCGCCCAATAACCGGAACCAGGGCTATCTCCATAAACCAAACGATTGTAGATTTCCGAATCAACCGTTTCCCAATAGGGTGTGAAGAAAGGTACGATCTCGATCCAGGTCTGTCCAGGTTTTAATGGGAAGGGATTCCCTTCCGCATCAATGAAACGGATTGGGCGTAGCTTACCGGTGGTTTTCTCGTATTCCTCACTGGCAGTCGTCCAGTAAATATCGTATTTCTGACCATCCCGAAAGAGAAGCGCTTTGCCACGTTTGATATACAGGAGAGAAATATCAATGATGTTATGTTCCTCCACCTCATGATCCGCAAACAGGATGATGACATTATCCGCGCCAAGAGCTTCGCCGGTTAAGCGATCAGTTGCTTCAATAAAAGTGGTAGCATCTGCATTATCCTGCCAGCGTCTAAATACACCGTTGGCTTCATCATAGCGCCAGAAGATCTGGTTCAGATAAGAATAATACAGCCATACAGACTGGGCGTTTTTGCCGCCTTCCGGGACAACTGTATCAAAATGCATCCCGCTAAGTGCTGCTTCCCCCACTTCTTTCTGGCTTGATTGTGCCAGTGCTTCGAGATCGGTCACTTTCATCATAGCACTGTTAGGATCAGAAAGATCTGTTCCATAGATATTGCTGTAATCACTCAACTGTTCTGCCACTGCTTTGGCAGCGGATGCCATCACCAGATATCCGCCAAATAACTTTCGAACATATTCATACGGTACGCGTCCTGAGCGGATTGGTCCAACGGCAGCTTCTTGAATAGTGGTCTGTGTTTGATCCTCCGGATACATACCCGCCACATCTTGTGGAAAATCACCATAAAAGACTCCTAAAAATCGCGTCATCCCTTCTCCTATCCACATTTCAAAAACAATCGGGCAGAAGGATAATCCCGCCTGTGGTCTTGCGGAGGGAGGAAAATTGGTTATAGAAACCAATAGTGGAGGATTCTTCAAATTTTCCGGATTGTTAACCGGTAATCCGGTAAGGGGATTAAAATTCCCTCGAGAGAGGGATGAGTCTAGAGGTCGAGGGGTGGGAGTATTGGTAGGGATCGGGGAAGCAGTGGTAACCGCAGCTACCTGTACAGCTTCTTGTTTTTCAACAACACCAGCGGTGATAAATTTTGCAGGTGTCGGTTCACGCGTGGCGGCAGGGAGCGTACAACTGGCGAAAAGCATAATCAACGGCAGTAAAAAACTGGTAAAATTCTTGCCTTTGGTGTTCATAAGAATGTCTCCTTAACCTTATTCTATTATAGCCAACTCATCATTGACAAATCCTTATATTTTGTTTACACTATGGTATAGTGGTATGACCATTATACCTCTTGAGCATATCAGATTGGAGATAATATGAAAACGAAAACCGTATTGGGCATCATTCTAGCAGCCGCTTTGCTGGCATCCTGTAATGTGACTCAAAATTTGAATTCGGCGCAGAACGCCTCCCCTCAAACCAGCGAACTAAAAGCACAGCCAACCGAATCAGTTCTTTCAGAAGATGTGATCATTCTCGATGAGTTCGAAGGAAACATCAATGATGATTGGGGAATGATGACCGTTTCAGGGTTGGAAGATCAGCTTATTTGGTCTCAATCAAACGGCAAATTCCGTCTTGAGATCCAACCACCCAACGATACCAATTTCGTCTTTTTCCGCAAGAACGCATCCTATAAAGACATTGTAGTTCAAGCAGAGGTGGAAAATTATGGGCAATCCGACAATGCCACTTCAGTAATGTGCCATGCGTCGGATGCCGGTTGGTACGAACTTCGCATCAGCAGCCAGGGATATTATGAACTGCTGCGATACGATCAGTATCTGGCAGACGAAGGAAAAAATGCTTACACCAGTTTTATAGAAGGGCGTATTGGAAGTACACTTATTAATACCGGTTTGGATAAAAACACTTTTGCCCTTTCCTGCACAGACAACCAATTAACTGTTTTCATCAACGGAGAGCAGGTTTACAAAGATAAACGCCCGCTGGTAGTGGAAGATAATACCTATCCCGATGGGACAGTAGGTTTTGGCGCCCTCAGCTACGGCAAAGAGGTCGATATTACATTCAACTATTTCGAAACCCTAAAACCTTAGCCCCTAGGTTTTACGGTACCCCTGCGAGAAGGAGGCTAATCAGCCTCCTTCTTCGTTTAATCTAGCCAGCAGTTGTATCTTTCGTTATAATCAAACATATGTTCTTATCACGGGGAATCCCATGCCATTAGATTTTATCAATCTTCAAGATCAAGTAAACAGCTATTCACAGGGCGCACTTTTTTATCAAAAACGCATTGAGGAACAGACCCACAGGGCGTTAGAGGCACTGGAACACTTCTCATCGGATATTGAATCTATGAGAGAACGCGCTGAAAGGACACAATCACGGGTAGCATTGCCTGCTAGCGAAAACCCAGCCGAACCAATATCTGCTCACAGCCCCAAAATGGTTTGTAACCTTATCAGCGTGGATGGTTCCCAGATCGTACCGGACCCCCACATTTTTCCTTTCCTCGCATTGATCAACATTGGTATTGTCCAATTTCCTGTAGGGGAAAAAACGATAAAACCAATTACGAGAAGCAAGTTGTACAAATATGAAGAGCTGTTTGATGAGATGAACCTGATCAGCGAAGATGTTGTGAATATAGACCGTGATGTCAAGGAAATGGAATACCTGAAAGAATATAGCCTGATAACAAGCCAACCCACCATTGCGCTACGGGATGGAATGCTGGAACTGTACCATGAACCACGTTCCGAAAAAAGATACCGTAAAAGAATCACAGAATACAACACTCTTCTCAATCAATTAAAAGACAATAACGTGGTGGTTGCCGGTTATGTCGATAAACCTCGTTCCCGCTCTCTGGTAACGTTATTAGAACTTTGTACAGACCATCGGGAAGAATCCAATCTTCTTTCACATGCCTTTCCAAATATCACAGACACGCACATTTTTTCATCGCTTTTAAAATCCAAACAACGATCAGCGATCTTTGAAAACCGAGCACCGATTCAAACTATGACATCGAATTCAAACTTGAATTTCCCGTTCTATTTCTTTTACTTAAATGTGAGCCAAACCATAAGACCTTGGGTGGTACGTGTAGAAATTCCCGATTGGGTCGCCGTTGATCAGGAAATTGTCAACCTATTGCACCATACCCTCCTGGAACAATGCGCCATCATGGGCAGCAAACCCTATCCTTACTGTCTGCATCGCGCACACGAAACAGCAGTGGTTCATAATCACGAAAAAGAAGAATTAATAAACCAAATTACCTCAACATTAATCCCCGGGGGTGTGAAAATGGAGGAAAACTCTTATAAACAGGCAGCCAAAGACTTGGCGCCACGTACTAGAATGGAGCAGCGATGAAAAGAACAGGATTGGGGTATGCACTGAACGCAACTTCCCTTGGGTGCACGGCAGGTTGTCGCATGAACATTGAAGACTACCCCATCCTTGGAGAAATGGTCACGGTCACAGCACCAGATGGTAGCACCATTTACGGAGTGGTCACGAACATTCACATCCTCGATGATGGGCTAGTACGCCAGCTAGCAACAACCGAACCGATTGATAGTAAAGTGATCGAGGATAACCGAAAGTACCGAACTGTACCGCTTGAATTTACTCTTGCCTTTGTGGGGTTTAAAAAAGAGGAGAAGGTTATCCATTTACTTCCTCCTACACCACCTCTCTCCCTCGAATCTGTTTTTCGCTGTTCGGATGACGAATTAAGAACATTCATGCAGGCAGGGAAAATTGGGGGTTATTTGCGCTACCTGGTTGGTGAAAAACAAATTCTCAATTTTGATCTGGTAGCAGCCCATTTTCGATACACGATGGCAATTTTTAATGAGGAGGAAAAACAGGGCTGGCTCGAACAATCCACGCGCACACTAACGCATCTTTACCGCAACGATTATGCTACCCTCAACCAATTACTGCATTCTCTGGCAGAGAGCGCAATGTTCAATTCGTAGTATGGGATAAGATATGAATAACAAATCCACATCCATTGAAAATAAATCCGATAAGGAAATTGGCATCATCATCGGCGGCAGCCTTTCCGAAAGTCTGACCGCACGTTTGAATATCTCTCCACAGGAGATCCAGGAAGGTAGTTTTGTAACCATTAAGAGCGGGAATTGGCAATTCTACGGATTGATCACCGATCTGCGGCTGGGAGCTACCGATGCGCGTTTCTCCGACGAGCATATTGATCATTCCTTCCCGCCCCTGCTTTCAAGCATCCTGCGAGAAGAGGTATTATATTCCAATGCGGTCATCCTGCCAGTACTGATGCTTGAGAACGGTCCGAATGATCCGGACCAATTTTTTCAATGGGAGGCGGAGAAAAAGAAAAAAGGTGAGATCAATCCCAATCCCATCCAGATCAAAACTATTCCAGCCCACCAATCTCCGGTGCGGTTAGCCAGCGCGGTGGATATCGCTACTGTTTTTGGTGACCCGCGCGAACCATCCAATTTTGTTATTGGATATACCCGTGAGCAAGATTTTCCAGTCTGCATCGATCTTGCTCACCTTGTGCAACGTTCATCGGGTGTTTTTGGCGCAACCGGAACAGGCAAGAGCTTTCTGACACGTATTTTATTGGCAGGTCTTATCCAACAGGATAAATCCTCGCTATTGATCTTCGATATGCATGATGAATATGGATTTGATGACACAGCTTCCGACACGGGGGAAAAAGTGGTCGGGCTCAACTCGCATTTTGGCGCGAAAGTCCAGGTGATCGGTCTGGGAGGCGGCAGGAATATCCGCGGCAATAGCCCCAGCTTTCACCTTGAGATAGCTGCCAGCGACATTCAACCGGAAGATATCGAAATGCTGACCGGTGAATTGAATCTCAAGGAAACAACCGCTACAACTCTGGCAGCTCTACAATCAAGCTTCGGTCAAAAGCAATGGTTTAATGCCTTTAAAACCATGAAAACCGGAACATATATCATAGATGAAGATGGGAATAAAGTGGATGCTCCTGACAGTGTCGCTGTTTGGGCTAAGGAAAATAATATCAACGTCATGGCAGCCGAAAGCTTGCACAGTAAATTGGGGAGATTATTCGCAGCTGGCTATATCGCCAACAACCCCGCCGGGAATGGATTGCAAACCATTGTGGATTCATTAAAAAATGGCAGACACATCGTCCTTTCCTTCAGCGGGTATGAATCGGATCTGCATTATCTCTTTATTTCCAACCTGATCACACGCAAAATTCGCGAGGAGTGGGAAGATCAAACGAACGACTACCGCAATGGGAAAAAACAAACCGAACCGCGCCAGCTCATTATTGTGGTGGAAGAAGCCCATAAATTACTAAATCGCGAAATGGCAGCACAAACCGCGTTCAGTACCATCGCGCGTGAAATGCGGAAATATTATGTCACCTTGCTCATCATTGACCAGCGCCCATCCCAGATCGATGACGAGGTTATGTCACAGCTGGGAACGCGCATCTCGGGCTATTTGACAGATGATGAGGATATCCGTGCAGTGCTCTCCGGCGCGGCTGGCAAGGATGCTCTGCGCTCGATGCTTTCTCACCTGCAACCCAAGGAGGAAGTGCTGATAGCTGGCTGGGGTGTTCCCATGCCAATACCTGTTCGATCGCGCCGGCTTGATGCGGAATTTTGGGATGATCTGGGATTCGGGAAAAAATCTACCCCATCAGACGGTGATGTAGATAAATTGATCAAAGGATTGGGTTATTAACTTCCATAGTAAACAAACCACAGGATCACCGATACAATAATCCCCAATGTTATCCCGCCAAGCGCTTCAAAAGGGGTGTGTCCCAACACTTCTTGCAGTTTTTTATAGGAAAAATTGCCGCTTTTAAATATTTCCTCAACGATTTTATTGATCCATTCAGCATGAATGCCTGCCTGGCGGCGAATGCTGGTTGCATCGTATACAACGATGGTTGCCACGGTGAGCGCTAAAGCAAACAAGGAGGTGTCAAAGCCATGCCGCAATCCGATTGCTAGGGCAGCTGCGGTTGAGATAGCTGAGTGCGAGCTTGGCATGCCCCCAGGGTTGATCAAGATCGTCCAATCCCACTCTTTATTAATCGCATAATTCAAGGGCAGTTTGAGCAGCTGTGCAATAATCCAGGATGAAGCAGCACAGACCAGCACATAATTCGAAATGATTTGCTGGAAGATGTTCATGCAGCTTCCCCGTCATCATTGTTCACGCTATTCACTTCTTCCACCTGCCGTACGCGCAACTCGGCTTGATCTAACAAGTTCTGGCAATGCGCAAGCAGTTCTTTGCCCACCTCGAATTGAGCTATCATTTCCTCCAACGCTAATGTACCCGTTTCCAGACCTGTTATTACATGTTCCAGTTCTTCCAAGGCTTGCTCATAACTTAATTTTTGAATGTCTTTTTTAGCAATCATTTCACTTTTCTGATCCATTCTTTTTAATTGCTTTTACTTCCGAACTCACCCATCCATCCTTTAAACGAATGTCAAGCTGTTCCTGTACATCAGTCTTCGAGATGCTGTCAATCAGTACCCGATCGTGATTATAAACCAGTGCATACCCCCGTTCTAACACAGCTGATGGATCAATCGCCATCATGTGCGCCTGTACTCTTTCAAGATTTGCTCGCCTAAGTGCCAGATGAGAATGGGTGGAAACTTCCAAACGTCTGGATATTTCATCCAGACGCAAACTGTCTTGGCGAATATGGTTCTGTGGTGAAAGATGCTGCAATGTGTAGCTCACCTCTTTAATATTCATCCGGCAATCATTGAGCATGAGGTTGGCAATCCTGTTTAGGCGCAAGTCGAATTCCTGAATGATTGATTTCAGATCTTGCTTATCAGGGACCGCCAGCACGGCTGCTCCAGTGGGGGTTGGGGCACGCACATCCGACGCAAAATCAACCAGCGTGAAATCTGTTTCATGCCCCACACCGCTAATAATTGGTATTGGTGAGTCGGCAACCGCACGCACAACTTGCTCTTCGTTAAAAGACCACAGGTCCTCCAGTGATCCTCCG
>DMDF01000049.1 GCA_003446605.1 Anaerolineaceae bacterium | reverse complement strand
TTTTGGATAATCCCCCTTTGCTGCAGGATCGGTTAGTATGTAAGCATCCGTTTCTGCTTGATTTATGGCTGCTGGATATGGATTATTCAGTCCCTTGTTAATAGTTGTAATCGTTCCAGATTCAAGATCGATTCTATAAAAACTTCCATTTCTCAGATCCACTATATAGCCTTCAGCTTCATCCTGACTAAGTATGACATTCGTAGGATGACCTAACTGATTGCTTAGTTCTGTTATCTCATTCGTTTTTAGATCTATTTGCAAGAGACTTTCTTTTCCAGCTTGATCAAAACCGCTTTCAGTGGTTACATATGCAATAGTCTCAGTTCCATTTATATCAAGATCAGTTGGCCGTAGTAAACCTTCTGCTAAAACTATAACTTCTCCAAAATTAGCAGAAGAAGGATCAATATTTACTTTACTCAATATAGCAGAGAACTCGCTGATGATATAAACTGTGGTATTCTGCTCATTTACAATCAAGGCTCTCGCACCAGAAACAGCAGGATCAGTATCATTAATCACAAATGGTTTGCTTGCGATTCCTTCAAAAGATGAAGATAACCATTTATTATATTTCTCACTCTTCGCCAATTCACGCTCTTCTAAATTCTCCACTTTAAATGAGCCCATAGAATCTTCAACCTGCCAATCAGCTTCGCAGCAAACACCTTTCATTATGCGCAGATTCGTAATTGTAAAACTATGCTGATTTTCAATTATAGAAATCGGCATCTTAAATTCAATCCCATCTCCCTCCGCAAAATTATCTGGATTGAATGTTACAGGATTTTCTTCATCAGCATTTTGATTCATTAAAATACTATCATCATCAGTGCGTGGTCGGAAGACAGCCATGTAATCCATTCTGCCATCACCGTTTACATCAATATCCAAATCTATCTGCACGTACTCCCCAATCCGTCTATTAGCATCTATCATTAGGTAGAAATATTGATCATTCGTAAAAGCTTTTACCAATTTAATGTCAAACTCGCCGCTCTCTGAGTCCCCACTATCATCCTCGGAAAGGATTTTATAGTTCGTCCAATCATCAAGTTCGCCATCTATTTCTATTTTCGTAATACCAATCTCTTTAGGAGTTGGTGAAGAAATTATTTGTGGTTGAGTCACTTGAATTGTTGATTCTTCTAAAACCGATACTTCTTCTGAATTACAACAAGTAAGTAAGAATCCCATAAATATTAATATTTTCACAAGTTTGTACTTCTTTTTCATTTTTCCACCTCTTGATTATGATTGAACTCAACGAATTAATAGTTGCGTTATGATTTTCTCCTAGAAAACTGCGAGTGAAATACAGAATACCGCTTTTTTAATTTGCCTATATGGTATTCATGTATTTGCTCAACAACCAGCAGTTTATTGACAGCTCTGGGAAACCGGAATTTTAGGGTGTGATGAATGGCTTTCTCTTTGGCAGAGTTAGGAAATCTGCGCTTAATACCCCATCAGTCCTCTTTTCCCGATGAAATGGAGGAATAACAAGTCCAACCATTAAATGCATAGTATACAATAGAATAATTTAATATTCAATTTTTTTTAATCAATTAATTCGGTCGCCTTTCCCATTTTCGTGTGTAAATGGGGTGGAAGCAATGGACACAAAGGACAACATGAATTAATTTTTAAACCTTTTATGTACTGATTTAACACAGTGTACATTGTGGTACGCCGTGGATACTTTCATGCTTGAATGGGATGCAAGAGGTCGGAGGTTCAAATCCTCTCGCCCCGACCTCTAACAACTCAATGATGTGTTTAACTTCCCCTAAAATATATTGTAGGATAAAAAAGGATTCAGGGTATATTAATCGTCTTGTTGCAAAAACAAACATGGCGTAAGGAACTTAGAAACCACCATTTTTAAAGCCATGAGAAAAGATCAGGGGCATAGGATAGCATCTTTAATTTAGTCAAATCTTTAATTCTTATCCACTTGACGATGTAGATAATGATGTCTTTTGCTTAATTTTCAAAAGGCACCTTATCATTTTATGGACAGAGCAAAACAGGAGGTTAAAATAAAAATGCACAAAAGCATCATATTGATATTTACTATTCTCATCGTATTAGCATCGAGTATCCTGGCTTGCACACCTCAAGCAGGTGAAGCGGCAGAGGAAGAAATTGGAATGTCAGCACCAGAAGGTGTATTAATAAAATGTAAGGACTGTAATGATTGTTTAAGTTCTCCATATTGCGTTGATAAAAACGTCGGTTCACCCTGTATGGACGATAAAGGTATATGTAAATGTGCAAACACATGCACAATTGGTACATGCTGCTGCAAGTGTGAGATATCAAACTAAACGGGTGTCATCACCAACAAGGGAAGGAAACTTCACAGACAAATATCTGCATTATTCTTCGAGAGCGTTTTCTATTTAAAACCATCCTCGAGCTGAATCCTGACTCGGAAATAAATATTCCAAAGAAACATGATTCAGCTCTAAGGATGTCTTTTACTAGAGTTTACTGGTTTTCACCACTGCCTGAATATTCCATATCGGTAAATCCGTTGAAGTCCATTATGAAGTATTCCTGTATGTTCAACGTTTGGTCTGGACCGAAACCAATTGTCAGGTGCCAGTTACCGCCCTTATACTCTGGGTGCCATTCACCCATATTCTCCCCACAATATGCATTATTCTCAGTGTTTTGATCTTCCCAAACCAATGAGCGATAGTTCCCTTCCGAGTCGATTGCCATAATCGCCCAGTACCATTTATCACTCTCCAGAGAAAGGTTCGTTTCTCTATAATCGGAATACGGAGCAGTATAGCCATCATTGACATGTGTGAAGAAAGGTTGATTATCCGGGAAACTCAAAATGATCTCCCCATTGCCAAACAATGTAAAGGAAAGACCATCCACGTTTTCAGGTTGAAATTTGATCATGATTGCCTGAGCATTTCCTCTAAATTCACCCACATCAAGAAAGTTCATATTGCCTATCATATACGCCCCATCGCTGTTGGATATGAACTGGTAATAATCTCCGCCTTCGCCAAGCTGCTTTACTGCCACACTTCCAAAAT
Source organism: Anaerolineaceae bacterium (assembly GCA_003446605.1). Classification (GTDB taxonomy): domain Bacteria; phylum Chloroflexota; class Anaerolineae; order Anaerolineales; family Anaerolineaceae; genus UBA4781. The sequence continues at coordinate 11,046 of DMDF01000049.1, read as the reverse complement.
TCGCGCCGGTATTCTCATCCATCATTGCAGCATCTTCCTGAAAGATCACCTTTGGGTCATTCAGTATTGTTAACGCCATATCCATTGGGTCAATGGAATCACCTTGTTGCTCTTGCGCTTGAACATCATCAGAAGTATCAGTTTCTTGTTCGGTTTCTTGTTCAATTATTTGTTCTTCTTTTTGTTCTTCTGGAACGGGGGTTGGCTCAACATTCCCTTTACTGCAAGCCGAAAGCAGTAGAACGAGAACCAGCAAAAAAATACTTTTCTTCTTCATCATTGCTCCTTGTTATTTCATCGTATCCGTTGAAGTTATCGTATAAATCTAGTATTGAGCTTCACCGAAATATACCCCATCTATCAGTCCAGCAAGGGAAGTACTAATTAGTTTCAAACCTTGAAATCATATGGAGTGATTCCACTTATGGCAACACTAGGACCTATACCGGTTTTCATTATAGCAAAGGTTAACGGGTTGAACACTTAAATGTGCTCGTTCTCTTATAATGACTTATGACTGTGATCGTTTCCAAACCTTTTATCGCGAAAAATTTTTATGTGGGTAAATTATCAAAATTTATTTCACGGATTTTTCCACGATGAGCAGGAAAACTACTTTTAATGTCGCACCCATCCCCTAAAATGTTGAGGAAACATAGGGAACGATTAAAAACACTTCCCCCTCCTACTGCTTCAAGAAATGCCCCGCTTCTCCTTGCCGTCTTCCTGTTTGATTATCGGTCTTTTCGTAGTAGTGATCTCTTGTACTGTTCCTATTCTCGTTAATCGTTCAATCCCTTACCAGCGAGAATTTGCTGTCGATATTTTTCTATCCGAGCTGTGCGTGTTTTTGCCTGTTTGGATGCAGAAAAATAAAGAAGATACGCTCTCTGTCGTCCCGGCGTTAGAGATTTAAATGCTGCCTGCAGCGCAGGATTTTCCTGAAAAGCCGCTTCTAATTCTCCGGGAAGCGGAAAATCTGCCGTCTTCTTATATTCAACCTTCAGCCCTGCTTTTTCCACTTCAATGGCTTCCTGAATACAGGCTTTCAGGATCGGTTCCATCTTTATGATTTCCTGAGCATCGGTGAAACGTATCTGTCTCGCAGCCTGAACATTTTCAGTTTGCTTGGTGAATATCCCCTCTGGATCATGCAGTAAAGCTCCTTTGACAAACAGAAGTGCACAGTATTCTTTGAACCCCTGCATGATTACGATATTATTCGCTTGAAATGTGTAACAGGGTTTCCCCCATTTTATTTCTTCCTTCAATGAACAGTCGAGCAGGGTTGTTCTTAACTGTCGAAATTCTTCCTGCCATGTATTCGCATGATCAATAAAATCATCAATCGCTTGTTTTCCGTCCATTTTAATATTCCTTTTTCTTTGCTGGTACTACGGGACCCAGCCAGGCAGCGCAGCCGCCTGCCGTATCCAGTTTGCCAGAAGATCTTCATCAAGCTGGTCACTTTCGTAGATATTCAGGTAGCACACTTCTTTGCTCTTGGATTCACCCGGTGGGATAGGTTGCAGCAGCGAGCCGCTGAAGAATGCCACTTTCACATATTTCGTAAGACAGTGAAAACTGAGGAACCAGCCCTGCCCCCCAACGCCATAGGAAGGTGAGTTCCATTTTACGGCTTTCTTTACATCGGGCACATTCTGTACGATGAGTGCATCAAGAAAACGCCCTACATCACCCTTCCAGCCGGGCATGGCTTCAATATAAGCCTGTACCGGTGCTTCTCCTTCACCTTTCGCGATCTGTGGATTACCACCTGATAGAAGGGTTGGCTTTTTATCTGCTCTCTTTTGCTTTTCTGGCATGATCAAATTTTCTCCTATCATATAATTCATGTTCGCTCATCATTCCCACCATTGTCATGCTATTCAATTCTCGTAACATTAATGTTAATACTTCTATGAGATGAAACCAACCATACAACCCGGGTTCTACTCTTATCAGGTAGAATTGTAGGTAAGGTTGTTATTTGATGAATTATGTTTGAAACAGAATAAGGTAAAGCATTCATAGGATAGATGACAAGATATAGGACTATGAAGGAGGGTATATGAAACAAAAAGTCTTGCTGATCGGCGGCACCGGTACCATATCCACACCCATCGCGCTCCAATTGGATAATGATCCGGCGGTTGATCTCCATATTCTAAACAGGGGAAAGAAGAAATCGCATGATCCCGCTGTTGATCTCGCAAATAATGTCTTTCAAAATGCTGCTTTTATCACAGCCGATGCACACAATTTCCAATCTTTGCAAATCGCTGTTGCTCATCTTCACTTTGACGTGGTCATAAATTTTGTGATCTATTCCCCTGAAAATGCGCGACAAAATATAGATATCTTTCGAGGAAAAACAAAGCAATTCATTTTTATCAGTACGGTAGCAGCCTTGAACCACGAATATTCATGCAACGTGGATGAGAATATGCCTTACGGAAATCGCTTCAGTCTGTATGGACAGAACAAAGCCACCTGTGAGCAGGTATTCCTGAAAGCCTATAGCGAAGAGAGTTTCCCCGTGACCATCGTAAGACCTACCCAGACCTATTCGGAAAATAGAATTCCTTTAAGCGTTAAAGGAAAGGAGTGCTGGCCTGTCGTTCAGCGTATGATTGATGGAAAGGAAGTGATCGTGCATGGCGACGGTCAGACCGTCTGGGCGAGTACGCATGCCAGAGACTTTACCAGGGGATTCCTTCCCCTGATCGGGAATCGGGAGGCAATTGGTCAAATCTATCAGATCATGAATACCAAACCGCACACGTTCGATATGGTATATCAGATCCTTGCCAAAGAATTAGGCGTAGATTACAAACCAGCCTATATCCCCAGTGATGTATTGGCACACAGCCACCAGTATGACTTAATGACTACCATTCAGGGAGATAAAAGAGCATCCAATATCTTTGATTGTTCGAAACTCCAAACGATCATTCCTGATTTTAAATGTGAGATAGATATTGAAGAAGGATTGAAAGAATATCTTGCGTATATGGATGAACATCCGCAATTGAAAGTGGAAGAACCAGAATTTGATGAATGGTGTGATCGGGTGATAGCCCAATATAAACAGGCAATGCAGGGGCTGATCGAAAGCATTTAGGATTTCGCATCAACCGGTAGATGAATACACCGCATGGTCTCCTGCCATAATCTCTCCCCAATTTTTCTATCCATTGCCCGCTCATCCGGCTGCTCAAAAACTCGTTTGTGCATATATTGTAACGTTGTTCCCTCCAATTCCCGTGCAGTAGCTAGGTGAATGGCAGGATAAGCTGCCCTTTCCGCACTGATCGGGATACAAGCCATTGCCAATCTACCGATCCAACCTGTTCCTCTTCCAATTCTGCTGCGAAAGGGTCCCGGGCAGAAACTGTGTACGCCCACTTCCGGTTTCCCTGCGACTAACAACCGTCTGCCCAATTCCCATGCAAAGGTCATCAAATACAACTTGCTGAGTCCATACCACTTGAACACTTCGGGGAGATGGTATGCATCGAAAACTCCAAAGTTCTCAAAATCAATATCCAATTCTTCCCGATGTCGTGATGAGGAGGTGAACAGGATGCGCGGAGTGCTGGTTCCTTTTTTCCGTGATGCCGAGAAAATAGTATTGGGGATGACATTGTCCTGCAGCATCCGCAGCAGCATGATAGCATTTGAAAGATAGTTAACCTGCCACAACAGAGAAAAACCATCATCCGTCATGACATTGTCAGAAGATGCGATACCGGCGTTCATAAAAGCCATGTCAATTCGTATGCCATCGTCACGCAGGTGATCGCAAAAACAGTGTACGCTTTCCAGGCTGGAAAGATCTACTATGCGCAGGGTAACATTCTCATTCTTCGACCGTTCTTTGATATCCGCGAGAGAATCCGTGTACTGCCGCCTGCACGCCATGATAACCGATGCTCCCCTGCCCGCCATCTCTATTGCAATGGCTTTCCCAAGCCCCGAATTTGCTCCCGTGACCAGGCAGGTTCTACCATGCAGGTCAATTGCCGCGTTCGCCATCTAAAGACGACTCCCCCTTTTTGGGATGCTCATCTCAGGATTCACCCGCATCGCCTTCCAGTCATTGCTAACTGCCAGCAGGATATGCAACACCACAGGGATTAATATTGATCCGGTCTGATAGGTAATCACACAAAAAATGATGCCCAGAAAAAAAGCGCCGAATGCTTCTCCGGCTCCCTTGGGTATATGGGAGATGGAATAGAGCGAGCAGTTGATCATTATGGCAGGGAATAAACCAATGGCATTCACCAACGGAAAGAATAAAAAGCCACGGAAAGCGATCTCATACCCGATCAGATAGATAGCCCATGACAATCCGTTTATAAGTAGTATCCCGCTTGACCATGTTTGATATCTTGCCTGCGGGTAAAAACCCGTATTGATCCTTTTCCCGGTTCGCAAACTGATCCCAAGGAAAAACACAGCCAGCGGGATCAGCCACCATAACCATACACGATCTCCTGCGGGTACACGTAATCCCATATCCTCTGTCAAATCTCCCCCGGTACAGGAATAGATGAGTACTGGCAGAAGACCCAGCAGGACAAAACCCAAAATGCGGATACAATAAATAAACGGAATTCTATTCTTTTTAACTATCGCCAGTTCCTCAAAACGATCCTTCAATTTTGTGGAATGCCAGGAGAAGAAGAAGATCAGATAAGCAAGGCTGAAGTATCCAAAGGCAAATGCCACTTTTAACGTCTGAGCATCATTCAAGGAATTATTCATAGTACCATCCATCATACCAAAGATTCCTGTGAATCACCTGTAGAAATAGGAATGCAAATGAAAAAACGTTTACTGGTAACAGGAGGGGATGTTTTTTTTAGGAAGCCATATTGTAAGAGAAGCTCTTAAAGATGGGTATGCGGTAAGAGCATTCATCCAGCCTGGCAGAGATGTAGACGTTCTGGATGGATTGCCTGTCGAGCGATTTGAAAGCGATCTGCTGAACAAACACGATATCGAATCCGCACTGCAGGATTGCCAGATGCTCATACACACTGCCGGAACAACAGCAGTATTTCCATCTCAAACACCATGGATATGGGAGATCAATTATCGTGCGGTGGTTGACCTTGCACAGGCAGCCAGAGCGGCGGACATCGCGCGCTTCGTTCACATCAGTTCAGCCTGTACCTTCGGATATGGAAGCGAGGTTTCACCGGATGACGAGAACAGTCCCTATCTGGGCGCGAAATTTCACTTGATCATATGGATTCAAAAAGAAAGGCACAGGAGTACTTACTGGAGCAATACGAGCGTAATGGACTTCCTGTCATCATCATCAATCCTACCTATATGATCGGAGAGTATGACACCAAACCCGGCTCAGGTCAGATGATTATTGTGGTGGCAAAACGCCTGGTTCCCGGTTACGCGGAAAATTGAGATTTGTAAAAAACAACCGCCTTTTCCAATTGGCGGTCTTCGACTTTATTCACACTCCCTTGCCGGTTCTGATACCCTCCGCTATTTAACCATGTGTGAATCCACATACAGTATATAGAGATACAGAGTTTATTTCAAGAGTCCCTTTTTATTTCGTTTATAATCCTATTTTCAAAGTATTTAATGTCCTGTTTGCTTCTGGAATATTATAAAGAATTTGTATTGACGCATGAACAATCAACAATCCTTCCTTGAGATCCGATCCCTGCTGGATACCGTACAGCATAACAGCGAGCTGTTTGTGCAGGCACTTCACGGTCAGGACCTGCCCTATCTCAGCTACAGCCAGATCACGACTGTGGAATTCTGCCAGCAACGTTATTATCTGCAGTACATCCTCGACCAGCAGCCCGAACCCCTGCCGGATTACTTCACCAAAGGCAAACTGCTGCACCAGCTCATTGCGCACGGCTATCAAGCCCACATGGATAGTGTTGAATTATCTCTGGAGGATTTGCAGGAACAACTTACCGCATCCAACCTGGCATGCGATCGCGCCCATCTCGCCAACGCACTGCAGGTATATCAACAGCACCGCTGGCAGGTGCAGCGCGTACTGGCGGTCGAGCACCCCTTCGTCATCTCATTAGCCGACGATCTGCCGCCCCTGGTTGGCGTCATTGACCTCATCCTACAGGATGGCGATACCATCATCCTGGTCGATCACAAGACCGGACGTAACTTCTACCCCTACGATGAGCTGCAAGTCGCCATTTACGCGCACTATATCCAATCCATCTTCCCGGACTACGATTGCCAGCTCTATTATGACCATTACCGCTGGGTCAACAATTTACGACGCATCCGCAAGCCCGCCTTCCAGCGCACGTTGGTAGAGGTGCAGCCTGCCCATGATGCCCTCTACCGTCAGCGCATGTATGCCGCCGAGCAGGTCATCCATAACTTACGCGCCGGGTCGGCTCCCACGCACAGCGGCGCTTGCTTCCGCTGCCCGTTCAAGGGTAATTGTGAGTATAGTTATCGATAATACATAATCGGGTAACTTGCCTAAAAACAAAACCCCGCAATCAAGCGGGGTCTTTGAATCTACCGATGTATTTCAAAAGGTATTGCTTCGCGGGCAATTTGGTCACCACGCTTTCTCTTTTCCATGCGAATATCGTACTTGGTCTGCAGGGACATCCAGAACTCTGGAGTAGTTCCTTCAAAAACAATAGCTAACCGTAACGCCGTATCAGCGGTAATTGCCCGTTTGCCATTCACGATCTCGTTGATTCTCTGCTGCGGAACTCTCATCTGCAACGCCAATTTAGCCTGGCTGATCCCGAGGGGCTTTAAAAACTCTTCACGTATCACCTCACCAGGGTGCACCGGGGTCACCATTCCCTTCTCAATCATTATGTTCTTCCATCCTTCCTTTGAAGTTTCCTTAGTGGTAGTCAGTAATTTCTACCTCATAAGCATTTCCATTGGTCCATACAAAACAAATGCGATACTGGTCATTTATCTTGATGCTCGACTGACCGTCTCTATTTCCCGACAATTTTTCATAATGATTTCCCGGAATAGCTCGCAACTCTTGTTCTGAGGTAGCACTGTCCAATATCTCCAGCTTTCTAAAAGCTCTCTGTAATATAGATTGAGGGAACTTTTTAGAAAACTCATTCTTGTAAAGCGCCTCGGTAGCTTTGCATTTGAATGACTTTATCACATAACGATTATACACGTTTTACATGTATTGTCTAGCGTGTCTCTTACAACAACTACTTTTATATTACAAAATTATCATTATGCAGAGTAAATCGCTGACCCACCTTTTTATGATCACTACAACTTGATCAACAATTTACAACGCATCCGCAAGCCCGCCTTCCAGCGCACGTTGGTAGAGGTGCAGCCCGCCCATGATGCCCTCTACCGTCAGCGCATGTATGCCGCCGAGCAAATCATCCATAACTTACGCGCTGGGTCGGCTCCCACGCACAGCGGCGCTTGCTTCCGCTGCCCGTTCCACAGGAATTGCCGATATAGTTATCATCGTTCATAGCCACTGTAAGTCTTACCCATCTATTTGCGAATGGAAATATTTCCCATATTGATCCTGTGAAAGATGTATCATTAATGGTATGTGATTCTTATGAATGAGAGGATGAAATATGAATACCCGGGATGACGCAAATAATGATGATCTGGAAAAAGAATTGCTCGATGAGGATCTCTTCACGAAGGATATCGATGATATTCAGATCCTGACACCGGAAGGGAGGAAACTGATCAGGGATGTTATTGAACTGCGCAGCGCTTTCCCTGACCGGTTAGACCCGTGCAATGCGGAATTGAAATGGCACATCGTCCATTGCGATGACCAATTTCGCAAAGATAGCGATGTGGAGAAACACCGTCGATGCTTGGAACAAGCCAGGCAAAAATACGATGAGTGTAAGAAAGCAGGGATTTAGACAAAGGGAAAAGCTTTATTAATTGATGATTCCACACTACAGCAGGGGGTGGGCAACCCACCCTCTGCAAACATATATTATATAATAATCATTATTAAGGGAGGAGGATATAGGAGGTTTAATCGATGTGATCATGGAAACTGGCAAACAGCAAAATCAATCAATGGTAACAAGTTATATCAAGTCCTCGTAGGGTGCGTTGGGAACGCACCCTACTATCTTACTACTGCGCATCTGGACTTAATTTCGCGGACACGTATGAAGTGATTGTTTTTATGTAAATCTATTTTTGCCATAAAAAGAAGATATTATAATGTCCCTCGTTCGGGGCTTAGCCCAACCCGACCTAGTGCTCTTTCATCGGTTGCGAGGGGTTGAAGTTTCAAATCATCTCACCTTAACTATTACAGTAATAATATCAATTGCTAGAAAATAATTTGTGAAAATAATTTTTCTTAAATTAAAATTTATCAAAAAAGTCTGGGGTCTTGTTAAGAATATTTGTAATGTTTGCATACTTCGGAATATCTTCACCTTTTTTCTTTTTAATTTGAACTAATAGTCTAGTAATTTCCTCGCCCATTTCTGTTTCTTTTACTAAATACATAAATTTATCCGGAAAATTAGTTCTCAAACGATGCAATTGGCCATGTTTTATCCCCATACAGCAGGTCCAACAACCATTTCTCGTATAGCCGCTATTGTAAATTGAACACATTGGAATATTGTTTTCGCTGTGGTATCTCCAAACATCTTCTTCCGTCCAGAGAGCAATCGGATTTAACTTCCAAATCCCTTTGTCCTTTCCATAATAATTTTTTACGTAATAACAATCACCGTAGTCAACCCAAAGCACTGACCTTATCCTACTCTCTTGAGCACGTAGACCAATGAATTTTGCATCTGCATTTAATTTCTTCTCAAGTTGTATACTTGGTTTCTCTCTTAAATAATATGCGCATTTATTGGAAATATTTGCATTGTTTATTACTAGAAATCTTTCAAATTCTGATAGTTGTGGTCGGATATTACCAGTTCTAATTGCCCGCCCAACATTTGATGAAATATTTTTTCCAAATATTGGCCATCCATATTTCTCTCCAACATCCCAGAAGCTATACTCATTACACGATGAGGAATAAAAGTTTAAATTCCATTCATTAACTAATCTAGAAATAAAAAATTTTGTACTTTCAAATTCGACATCAACATCTATGTTTATTATTGGAATATCAGATTCAATTTGTTTCACTAGATGAATCAAAGCAGTGCTATCTTTTCCTCCTGACCAGCAAATTACAGGGTTTTCAAAATTATTAATTGTTCTTTCAATAACAGCTTTTGAATATTCTAACTTGTTCTCATATGGCTCTTTCCACTTTTGGTTTAAGTGCTTCCATCCTTCCGATAGATCTTTAGTAAATTCTTTATTTCGTGGCATCTTTTTTTATTTTTTTTATTTGATTTTCAATTAATTCTGAGTTTTCTTCAATCCAATCAATGTGGAGTTGGTTTATTTCATCATATTTTTTCCATACGCCACTTTTCTTATCTTCTTTTATCTTATTAGAACCCTTTACAGTAAGATAAGAAACAAGAGCAATACCTAAAAAAATACATTTCCATAAATAATTATCAATTAACAAAAATTGCTTCATTACTATAAATTCTATTATTAATTGAATTGCTGAAAAAATTATGAATAATGACAAGACAATTATTAGGTAATAAACCAGTCGACATTGGTATCCACGTTCAAAGGTTCTCTTATACTGAGAATTTCTCGATGAATCAGATTTCTCCCACGTATTGAAATTTTTCTCAAACCAAATATAGTTTGCGCTATTAATATCAATATCGAAATGTTCACTTATATACCTACTAGGCCAATAACGCTGAAAAGCTTTTGCATATTTGCTTTTCGAGTTTATATCAGCTAATTTATCCGTACTCACGATCAATGTATAGATTAATAATGAAAACCATCCAATAAGACCATCCAATAGAAAATCATTATTAATTTTAAAATCACTCTGAATCGGTTTGAGATATGGTGTAATGTATATATAAACCCAAAAAAAACTAATAATAATAATTAAAAATATGGTCCGTATTAGGATAGCTGTTTTTGTGTTAGCTTCCAATAAACCTTTTAGAAAAGCTGTTAGATTCATTTACCCTCATTTATCATATATTAATATTATAGTCATAACAAAAAGGTTTATGGCGTAAAAGAAAATCCTATGCCTCTGGGTTGTAATTTTTTACGCGAATAGTTCATCGAGCAAAGTCAAACTCTCCACAATTTTTCAAAATTGTATGAAATTTTTATGGTTTTCTTCTACAACCTATCGTACAATCATAACAGTACCATCACCAACTCAGGAGTAAAATATGCCCAAAAAGAAAACCGTCTGGAAGACCTACGAAACCGACCAGCTTTCCATCTCCCTGCCCGAGAGCTTCATCGCCGGGCACCCTGCCCGCGACCGCAAAGCCCTGCAAGCCGAGGTGGATGCCCTGCCTGCTGAGATCCATTCCATCTTCAAGAATTTCTTCGTGCAGCGCAATTTCGTCTTCATGGCTGCCGATCGGGGCTTCAAGAATGAAATGACCTCCCTGACCTGCCTGGTGGTATTGCCCGAACCCATCCCGCTGTTAAAGCGTAAATCCGGTGTGGAGGAGTACGTACGCCTAGTCAAGAAAAACCTGGGATCTGATTTTGAGACCGTTTCGGAAGATTACATAGACTTGGCTGGTTATCCAGCCGCACGCCTGCTCTCCGAGCAGCGCGCGCGTAAAACGCGCAAGAACCCCGAGCCGGAAATCACCCGTAAACATCTCATGCTTGCCTTCCGCCTGCCTAAGAAATACTGGGCGTTCGACTTCATCTCCGATGCCGCTGTCTTTGATGCCTTTCTGCCTGTGTTCGATGAGAGCATCGCCAGCCTGCAATTCAAAGACAAAGCCAAATAATCAGGTCGTTTATAAGCGATCACCCCTTTACCATCCGTCCCGAAAGCCCTACGGTTGCCGCAGCGGTGGGCGCCGAGCTGGGCGCCTGTCGTGCTGCCGGATACAGTGTCGCGATCGTGCTGGGGCATGCCAGCTATTATCCGCGCTTTGGTTT
>DMDF01000094.1 GCA_003446605.1 Anaerolineaceae bacterium | reverse complement strand
TCTGCCAATTCCGCCACTCCGGCTTGATAAATGCTTGAGTATTCTATCAAATGTACACCTTTTGTCAACCCGAAATCATTGGTTGGTGTCATTCGTCCCATGCTATAATTTCCCCATTGATGGAAACCTTCCCTGAACAATGGCTTGCTTTTCTAGATGGCTCAACATCACCAATTGGGTTGCTCGTTGAGTCTCTTTTACTTATTATCATATCAGCCGTGATGATTTCCCTCTCCAAAGCCTCACGGGGTCATATTCATGAAAAAGACCTCAAGCGAGCAAGCAATTCTTTCACCATAATTATTTTTCTCAATATTATCTCTATTGTACTAACGATCTTTCAGAGTACACAGGTTTTGCTCTTTACAGAGCATTTTTACCAAGCATTTCACCAATTCATATGGAGTATAAACCTGATAGTCGTTGGCTGGTTATGGATCAAACCATCTCAACAAACCCATTATTCGATCTTTAAAATGATCTTTATTTGTGCCTCTCTCGGTTTTTTTATATTAGAAGTTGGGCAGGTTGTTGAATTTATTTTCCAGCCTTCTGAAATTTCCGTTCCCTACACAATAATCTGGAAAACATTCCAGTACATTGTTTGTTTCTTCTTATTCTTTGTGAATTTTGGAAATACCGGGAATTTATTTTGGTCGGGTTTGCTATTCACACTGCTTCACATTGTTGGGTTGGGTTTGGATTCCATCACAAACCTACCCCAATCGTTTAACCAAAATATCGCCCAGCTTGTCGCATTCCTCCTTTCGTCTCATACCTTACTGGCAATCTCAATAGACCCGGCTGCGATGGAACAGAGGTCTTCTGACATTCCAATCATTTTTTCTGAAAATGTGGCAGCTATTCCAAATGCAGAGATTATTCAATCCTGGCTGCAAGCAGATATTCAAAATGAAAAGCATCTTCTACCTTTTGCTTTTTGCAAAGCGTTGGCAAGAACATTTTTTGCAGATGCCTGCTTATTGATCCAGATTAATAAACCAGACCAGTTAAAAATCCAGTGTGGTTACTCTATTACTGCTGATCGTCAGATACTACCACTGCAGGTATCCTCTCTTGAGAATATTGTTGTACAGCAACGCTCTGTTATTTTCCATGAAACAGACTCCTTCCCCGGTTGGGTAAAAGCAATCATCAAGAAGACCAATCAATCTAAAACCCGGTCTGTTTGGTATGTTCCAATTGAAATTATCCCTCAAAAATATTATTTGCTCTTTTTATCTTGCAAGGTTTACTGGAACGAAGAACATATTGCCCATTTTAAACGAATCCAGCCATACATTGCTCAATTTCTGTGGAAGTATCTGGGCAGTAACCAACAATCCCCATTATCGAATAAAAAAGCAGATGCTAAATCCGATAATCCATATATTGATCTTATGCAAACCGTGGTTGATCCCAGTAAGGATATTGAACAGCTGGAAGAAGAACTTAAGTTAGCACTTGAGGAATATAATCGTATCCGTAATATTTTAGAGGAACGAGGAATAGGACAACAACCGTGAAACACAAACCGATACGACATGAGGGAATACTTTTTTTCCTTTTATTTATCATAATGTCCATGACAGGATGTTCGGTTGTCGAAGCCTTTAGAGGTAATCCTGATACTACCCCTGAAGTCCGACTCCTGGCTGATTTGAATCCTTCTATGAATGTACAGCCTACACCTTTTCTTCCAAATTCCTTCAATATCAATGTAGAAACAACACCAGTTGTTATTAACGATTCTTTGGTTCCAAACCAAGGAGCCGTAAAACCAGCCGGTCAGGTCAATATCCTGCTGCTCGGTTCGGATTGGCGTGCGAACAGTGGCTACCGCACAGATGTAATCATGCTGATATCCATCTATACAAAAGAAGAAAAAGTTAGTATTGTTTCCTTCCCACGGGATCTATGGGTTACCATCCCTGGCGTGAGTGAACAGCGTATCAACACTGCACAAGCATACGGTGGCTTCCCCCTCACCCAAAAGACATTTGAATATAACTTTGGCATTTCGCTTGATTATTATATGATGACCAATTTCAATGGGTTTCTCAGCATCATTGATAACTTGGGAGGCATCGAGATCAATGCTGCTCAAAACTTAACTGATCGCTGTGATCTTTCCTATGCGCATGGCAGTACCTGCTCCGTGGGTCCGGGACTTGCGACCATGGATAGCGAAACAGCATTGTGGTATGTTCGTTCGCGCTATACATCTGATGATTTTGACCGCACTCGCCGCGCACAGGAAGTCATCCTGGGCATCCTTAAAAAGGTCATCAGTATCAATGGCGTGGCAAATGCTGGAGAGATTTACAATACACTATCCAGCAGTGTTGTGACAGATATGACTCTTGGAGATATTGTCCCGCTTATCAGCCTGACTGCTAAAATAATCAACGACCCTACCCGCATCAACACGTATGCCATCGGTCGCTCTCAGGTCACATCCTATGTCATCCCCTCCAGTGGAGCCAATGTGCTGCTGCCCAATTACGATGCGATCTGGGAAGTACTAAAAACAGCCCTGTTCACGCCCTGAGTTTTCCTCAGTCTTGACGAAAAGCAATTATCCATATACACTTTCTGTATCTATACGCAACAGGAGGATTCCATGCCACTGAGTGAAGAAAACATGCTGCACATAGATCAAAATACTTCCTTATACCCGGCAATTCAAGCCTGGATGATCTATTTACAGGACCAGAATAAATCTATCTATACCGTGAAAGCCTTTGAAGGAGATCTAAGATTGCTCACTGAATTTTTACCTGCCAATAAATCTATTGGTCTGGTCACAACCTCTGATTTACAGCATTTTCTATCCTGGATTGAAAATGGTCGCGGTAAAAATATTCCTTGCAGCCCTAAAAGTCTGAGCCGCCGCATCACAACCATTAAATCCTTTTTTAATTGGTTGTTTTCAAATGGTAGAATCCCCACGGACCCCGCCGAAAAGATTCTGCAAAAAAGTGTTATCAGTCCCCTCCCCGAAGTGCTTACGGATGATGAGCAAATTCTCGCGCTGGCAGCCGCAGCTGAGATGTTGGAGCAGGATAAACCCGACACTCGCCCCTACACGCTTTTTAAGTTGTTGCTTGAAACAGGGATTAAAAAGAGCGAATGTTTAAATATCAAACTGCAGCATATTGATGAGAGTGACCCTGCCCATCCCTTCCTGTTTGTTCGCTACCCAGAAGCAAAAGATCGTAATAAAGAGCGCAAAATTCCCATCTCAAGCGCCTGGTTACCATACTACAAACAGTATTTGGAGCAGTACAAACCTGAAGATACAGTATTCCCCTGGTCTCCCCGCCGGTTGGAATACATTCTGGAAGATATCAGCAAAGCAGCCAAACTTGAAAAACACATTTCTTTCAGTATGTGCCGCTGGACATGTGCATTGAACGATTTTCGAAAGAACGTGGATCGCGACGTTATCCGTCAGCGTCTGGGTATATCCAAGATCCAATGGCGTGAAATCCACATGAAATTATCCCAGCTCGAAAAAGAAGTTACAAAAATTATTTAGCAATATACAGCTTAAGATAGTAGATTTCTTCCGTATCCTCACCAATACGGTAAATATGGGAGGGCGCAAAACCCGGGATCCACGCAATCAATGATCCATCCACGATTGCAGGCCAGGATTTCCTTACTTGAGCCGGGACCTTTTTATTGATGAATAGATCCGACACTTTGATCTGTTTTCCTTTCATTCCCAGCGGTGTATAGCGCTCTCCCGCGAGTATTCTGCGCACAAGTAAAGTTTGGTTTTTAATACGCTTCGCATCCATGAAAGCTTCCCAGTAGAAACCATCCGAGGGTATGGGTTTTCTGTATGCTTCTTTGGGTCGCATTGTTCCTTCCAGTTCAATTTCATTTCCAATCTTGATACGAAACGGCTTTCCCCGGTCAAAAGAGTATTCTCCGTCACATTGCGGGTACGATTTCTCCAATGGTAAAAAAGAGGAGTGTGTGAGGATGATGTATTCATCCTTTCGAAAAGCATGCAACTGCGCAGGCAGCGATAGGTGTTTCTTTCGCTCCTGAAGATTGATGAACTCCATCAAACGCAGCACGGTCTGATGATCCATCTGTTCATCAGTTTTATTCAACTTTGTCAAACAGTGATAAAGGACAGCTTTTTGAGCACCGATCGGAATTTGATTGAAAGTTACTGAAGAGAACTGTAGTTGATTGTTTTGAGTGTGATCCACAATTTCATTAAAAATAGCCCCATATCGTTGATCAAGAAAACCCCAATCCTCTTTGATAATATCGCTCATATGAAGCAGATTGGTTTTAAATCCAGCATTGTAAGATTGCAATTCAGGAATTAACTCATGTCGGATTCGGTTGCGCAGGTAGGTTTTATCCTGGTTACTGGCATCCTGTTTAGGGGAAAGAGAAAATTGCTGGCAGTATTCTTCGATCTCCTCTCGCCACACGTCCAATAATGGTCGTACCAGCGGGATATTGGGATGGAAAGCAGTCACAGAATACGTCTGCATCCCCACCAATCCCCGCGTTCCGCTGCCCCGCAAAATATGCATCAAGATGGTTTCGACCTGATCATCCGCTGTATGCGCGACAGCTACCGCCTTTGCATTTATTTCTTGAGCGGTGCTGAATAGAAAAAGATAACGCTTTTCTCGTGCTGCTTCTTCAATGGATTTTCTTTCATGCTGTGCAGTTCCTGCGATATCGGCTTTTCCACTATAAAAAGGTACTCCGTGATTTTCAGACAGCTGCTGAACAAACGCCTTTTCCATGGTGGATTGCGAGCGCAGTTGGTGGTCAAAATAAGCCAGTGCTATATTCCAATTCAATGCGTGCAGCACATGCGCCATCACCAGCGAGTCCGGTCCACCAGACACACCCAGCAGGATCAGGTCATTTTTGCTAATTTGATTGGTATTTAATGAATGCAGTACCTTTTGTTGGATATCCACACAGCGATTATAGCATTGAGAATTGGGATTCAGAGGCTGCCTCTACGACCGAACTGTTTCTCCAGCATTTCCACGGTGAGATGGATCATGGTTGGGCGCCCATGCGGGCAGGTACGCGGGTTCTGGCAAAGTTCAAGCTGTCGCACCAGAGTTTCCTGTTCCTGCTTGGAAAGAACCATACCCCCTTTCACAGCAGCTCCTTTACAAATAGAACGGATTAATATCTCTTCTTTTTCTTTTGAGATGGCGCTCTTTCCCTCTTCGGATACCTCTTGAATTGCATCAGAAATGATTTTCATCGAAAAATTACGGCCCATAAAGGATGGCACAGCTCGGATGGAATACGTTTCCGGACCAAAATCCTCAATTTTAAAACCAACCTGATCCAATCGTTCGCGGATCTCTTCGAAAATCTCCGCAAGTCTTGCTCCAGGCGAGAATAGCAAGGGTTCCAGTAATAGCTGTGAATCCTTTTTTTGCTCGTTTTTATTCAGCAGATCTTCATACAAGATTCGTTCATGCGCGGCATGCTGGTCAATCAAATACAACCCATCCGGTCCTTCCGCAACAATATACGTCGCACCTACCTGCCCAACAACCCTTAGTAAAGGCATATGCCCGTTCATTTCCAACGCTGGCTGGTTTTCTTCGGTAGGGAGAGATGGGTATGCATTCTTATTTTCATTATCAAAAGAACGCTGGGAAAAGGATTCATCGGTATTTTGTATGGCAGGTATCTGCTCGCGGGTTGGAAATGCCCAGATATTCTGATCCAACGTCGGTGCAGGCGCAGACGATAGCAGCGCTAACCGGACCGCGCGTGCGACTTTTCCCATAACGGATCTTGCATCTACAAAACGGACTTCTGCCTTTGCAGGGTGGATATTGATATCCACCTCATCAGGAGAAAGCTCGATAAAGATGACCGCAATAGGGTATCGCCCCACCATGACATAGGAATGGTAAGCGCTGACCAGAGCGGAGGTAAGACCTACATCAGCAATTAATCTCCCGTTTACAAAAAAATGGATATCCCGTCGATTAGAGCGTGTGATGCCAACCGGACTGCAGAAACCCTCAATATGTTGATCTGGATCGGTCAGATCAACCTCCAGCATCTGGCGTGCTGTTTCCAGATCATACACCTCTGCCAGGATCTCGCGCCTGTTCCCATTACCCGAAGTTTGCAGAATTGTGCGCCCCTCGATCTCTATGTTGAACCGTATATGAGGATACGTTAATGCATATAAAACCACCAGATTCATAATCCGGCTGCGTTCTGTCCGGTCAGATTTCAGAAATTTCAACCGTGCCGGTATATTCATAAAAAGATTGCGAATTTCAAATTGAGAACCTTGCGGAAATGCTTTCCCTGTAACTGCCTTGACCTTCCCTCCTTCGCAGATCAGTTCACTCCCCTCCCTTTCATCGATCGCTCGGGTTTGGATCTTCATGTGGGATACCGCAGCGATGGAAGCCAAAGCTTCACCACGAAATCCGAGTGAGCGAATGGATTGCAGATCATCGATTGAGTCAATCTTGCTGGTAGCAAACCGGGTAATAGCTAAAGTGATTTCATCCCTGGGTATGCCTGTCCCATCATCGCTGACTTCAATCAATTCTTTCCCCGCCCCGCGGATGCAAATCTTGATCGTCCGCGCCGAAGCATCGATCGCATTTTCAACCAGTTCTTTCACCACAGAAGCGGGGTTTTCAACAACCTCACCAGCAGCAATTTTATTTGTAACGTTTTCCGCTAAGATTTTTATCGGCAATTGTCACCTCAAATAAAATTATATCCCAGGGGTACCCGTTTTTTTCGGTATACTTACTTGATGACTAATTCCTTTAATATTTTACTGGTCGATGTGGACCGAACCCTGTATCCTTTTGAATGTAAGGTATGGGATGCCATTGGTGAACAAATTCACCTTTTCATTCAAAAGAAATTATCGATGTCGAATGAGGAAGCGCGTTCTCTGCGGATTGCATTGCGTGATAAATATCCAACCACGCTGCAGGGTTTGCATAATGAGTATGGTGTGGATCAGGATGAATACCTGCAGTTTGTGCATGACGTGGACCTCGCAACATTCATTCCTCCCAATCCTGATCTTGCTTCCATTTTTGCCAGCCTTCCTCAACGCAAGGTGATTTTTACCAATTCAACCCGTTTCCATGCCAATAGAGTAATGGACTTTTTCTCCATCAAACCTTATTTCGATGATGTGATCGATGTTACCATGATTGACCCTTATACCAAATTCGAAAAAGAAGCCTTTCCTATCGCTCTGGAACTGCTCGGAAACCCACCGCCGCAAGAATGCGTCATGATTGATGATGAAGATCAAATCATCTGTAATGCCGTCAGCGCCGGCATGCAGGGTATCCTCGTTAACAAAGATCCTCAAGTGAACAGCAACCAGCATGTACAGATCCCCACTATCAACCATATTAAAGAAGCATTAGAGGAATTATCAGAAAAATATTCGAGTTTATCACAAGTATAAAATTGCGAATAGAATAGTAGGTTATGTACGCAATAAATTGAGGCAATAACATGAATAAATCTATCAAGAATTTTGTCATCGTTGTTTTGGTTATCTCAGGGCTGACAGCTGCTTTTTACGCGGGAATGTGGGTTGGAGGGAACTTCAACCAAGGTGAAAAATCAAATTATCTCACCAGCAATGATCCGGAATTAGGCACACTGTTTGCTCCCTTCTTTCAAGCATGGGATATTGTGCATGAGCAATATGTGGATCAACCAGTTGACGATTTGAAATTGATGCAGGGTGCTATCAGCGGTATGATGAGCGGGTTGGGGGATATCCACTCATCCTATATGGATCCAGAGACCTATCGGCAAGCCAGTGCGCCCCTGCAGGGTGGCTACACAGGGATAGGAGCCTGGGTGGATACTTCTGGCGATACGCTCGTCATCCTGGCGCCTATGCCAGACTCACCAGCAGAAGCAGCCGGTCTGCAATCAGGGGATATTGTCATCGGTATTGATGGTGAGGATGTAACTGGAGTTGCTCCTGATATTGTTCTTCAAAGTATCCTTGGTC
>DMDF01000153.1 GCA_003446605.1 Anaerolineaceae bacterium | reverse complement strand
GCGGTCCGGCATGAAGGTAAATTATCCCGGGAGTGTGGTCGTGCTGGGGGATGTCAATCCGGGTGCGGAGATTATGGCAGATGGAAATGTGATCATCTGGGGATGTGTGCGCGGGCAGGTCACAGCCGGAGCTAAAGGAGATAAACAGGCTGTCATCTGTGCGCTGGAATTAAAACCGATCCAGGTACAAATTGCAGGCATGGCGGGGAAAAAAGGGGTGCAATATTCAAAACCTGTTAAAATCAATTGCCAGAATTCGGAACTGGTTTTTACAAACTGGAAGCATTAATGTATCTTAAAGGAGATCTATGACAGCTCGTATCATCACAATCACATCAGGAAAGGGTGGGGTGGGAAAAACCACCGCCACCGCCAACATCAGCGTTGCACTGGCACAAATGGGCAAGAAAGTAACCTGCATTGATAGCGATATCGGTTTGCGCAATCTGGATATTGTGTTGGGTTTGGAAAATCGTATCGTTTATGATCTGGTTGATGTGGTAGAAGGGCATTGCAAGATCAACCAGGCGATGATTCGCGATAAACGTTTTGACACCCTTTTCTTGATCCCGGCAGCTCAAACACGCGATAAAAATGCCGTCACTCCCAGTGAGATGATCGACTTATGTGAGAGCATTCGCGAAGAGATGGATTTTATCCTGCTGGATTCTCCCGCTGGCATCGAAGGGGGCTTCAAGAATGCGATCGCTCCTGCTGATGAAGCGATCGTTGTGACCAATCCGGATGTGTCGGCGGTACGCGATGCGGATCGCATCATCGGTCTCATTGAAGCCCTGGAAAAAGGTCCGGCGTCATTGATCCTCAACAGAGTGAATGCGGATATGATCAAACGAGGCGACATGATGGAAGCAGATGATGTTTTGGAACTGCTTGCCATCAAATTGTTGGGTATTGTGCCGGATGACGAACATGTGCTGGTAAGCACCAATAAAGGGCAACCGGTGGTTCTCAATCCGAAATCGCGTGCTGGTGCAGCTTTTCGCAATATTGCTGCCCGGTTGACCGGAGATGAAATCCCTCTGATTGACATGAGTCACAAAGAAGATTTCATCACCAAGCTATCCAAAGTGTTTGCAAAGGAGGGATGAACATGGCAAATTGGTTGAAGAAGTTGGGCAAAGAAGACAGTGCCGATCTGGCAAAAGAACGCTTAAAACTGGTCTTGATCCATGACCGCACCAACCTGACCGCACGGGTTCTGGATGAGATGAAAGACGAATTGATCGATGTGATATCCAGACATGTTGCTATTGATCCTTCTGCTGTGAAAATAACCATGATACACGAAGGCAGGGAACAACGTTTGATCTGTGATATACCGGTCAAACAAAAATAAGCGGATGGCATGAAACGCAATCTGTGGCGTAATTTTGATTTTCTTCTGTTAGGGGCAGTGGTTTTCCTGTGTCTGTTTGGCATCATCATGATCCAATCTGCTATTGCGGGCAGTGAAGAATTGAGCGATTACCCGCGGCGACAATCTATTTTTGTGGTGATCGGATTGGCACTGGTGATCATTGTTGCATCCATTGATTATCATTTATGGTCTTCCATTGCACGTTTCATTTATGTCTTCGCTTTTTTGGTACTTTTTGTAATTTATGTGTATGGTGAAGCCAGATTCGGTTCGGCGCGCTGGATTGATACAGGGCTAATCCTGATTCAACCCTCAGAGATCGTCAAGACTTTGATGATTCTGGTGTTGGCAGATCATTTCAACCGAAAAAGAGATGACAAACGGGATTGGCGCTGGATCTTCCAGAGCTTCCTGTTAACCTTTGGCGTGGTAATCTGGATATTGTTGCAACCCAATCTTTCCACTTCCATTGTGATTTTCGTAATCTGGTTTGCCTTGCTATGGGTGTCGGGACTGCCGGTGAAATATCTGGCGATCATGGCAGCAGTTGGAATTCTCCTGGTCATTATCGCATTCCCACTGCTGGAAGACTATCAGCAAGCTCGTATCCTCAATTTCATCTTTCCAGATCCGGAAGCCAGTTATGGGGATGTGTACAATATCGAACAATCTAAGATTGCCATTGGATCAGGTGGATTGGTAGGAAAGGGTTATGGGCAGGGTACGCAAACACAGCTGCGATTTCTCAAGGTGCGCCACACCGATTTCATTTTCTCGGTGGTGGCAGAAGAGTTTGGATTTGTAGGAACCATGGCGGTGGTAGCTTTGATGGGATTTATCATCTTTCGATGTATCCGGATCGCACAAACTGCTTCGGATCTTTATGGTTCGTTGGTGGCTTATGGGTATGCCGCTATGCTGTTCTTCCAGACCGCCGTTAATATTGGTGTTAACCTCAACCTGGTACCGGTATCCGGGTTGCCTTTCCCTTTCCTAAGTTATGGAGGTAGTTCCCTGATATCCACTATAATTGGGATTGGATTGGTGGAATCCGTTGCATTGCGAAAAAATATTATTCAATAGAGGTAAAGATTTATGAGTGAAGGCTTGAATCCGGTTCGTGTGCGCTTTGCACCATCCCCAACAGGATATTTACATCTGGGCGGTGCACGCACGGCTTTATACGATTATTTACTTGCACAAAAAAGTGGTGGTCAATTTGTTCTGCGTATTGAGGATACCGACCGCAAACGGTTCATCGAAGGTGCCGAGCAAGACCTGATGAATAGCCTGCGCTGGTTGGGGTTGCAATGGGATGAGGGTCCGGATATTGGTGGACCGTATGGACCGTACCGCCAATCAGAACGCAAACAGATCTACCAGGAATATGGCGAGAAATTGGTGGAACAGGGCAATGCTTACTATTGTTTCTGCACCCCGGAGCGTCTGGTAAAAGTGCGCGCTGAGAAACAGAGCAAAAAAGAACCGCCTCACTATGATAGAACCTGCCGCAACATCCCTTTGGAGGAAGCTCGCAAGCGGATCGCTGCAGGGGAACCGCATGTCTTGCGCTTTAAAACACCGATGGAAGGAACAACTACAGTAAAAGATCTCTTACGTGGCGAGATCACCTTTGAGAACAAGACGCTGGATGATTACATCATCATTAAAACCGATGGATGGGCTTTATATCATCTGGCGGCGGCAGTGGATGACCATCTCATGAAGATCACCCATGTCATTCGCGGTTCAGAATGGCTGCCAACAGCGCCTCTGCACAGCATGATCCACCGGGCGTTTGGCTGGGAAGAACCGGTGTGGGTACATCTATCGGTATTCTTGAAACCGAGTGGCAAGGGCAAGATGAGCAAGCGCGAAGCAGCGGAATTGAGCAAGGATGGCTATTCTATCTTTGTGAAAGACCTGGATGGACTGGGGTACCTGCCAGAGGCAATGGTGAACTGGACGGCACTGATGGGCTGGAGCTATGACGACCATACCGAATTCTTTACCATGCAAGATTTAATTGAAAAATTCTCGCTGGAGAAGTTAAATCCTTCCCCTGCAGCGATCAACTTCACCAAATTTGACTACTTCAATAAACTGCACATCAAAGCGCTCAGTGATGCAGAATTGGCACAGCGTTTGAAGCCCTTCTTTGAGAAAGCCGGAATTGAAGCCCCGATTGCTACGCTGGAACTGGTGGCACCTATCCTCAAGGAACGCATCACCACCCTGGATGATGCAGTTGAGATGGCACGCTTTTTCTTTGTTGACGATATCACATATATGACCGAACGTTTCCCGATAGAAGGCTGCAGTAAGACGGAAACACTGGTGATCGGCACAAAAGTGGAACAGGCATTGAACAGCATCGAGGTATGGGATACCGATCATCTGGATACGAGCATGCGCGCACTGATGGAACAGGAAGGGAAAGAACCGCGCCAGTTCTTCGGTTTTCTGCGCGAGGTGATCAGCGGGCAGCGCATCAGCCCGCCCTTGTTCGAATCCATGCAGATCCTTGGCAAAGCTGTCGTGTTGCAACGCCTGCGCAATGCATTAAGCTTCATTGAAGAAAAAGTAGCCTGAAAAATTGCATTAAACCAAGGAATAGTGGTAGAATATTTCGCGCGAGCAATTGGGGGCTCGTCTAACGGCAGGACAGCAGACTCTGAATCTGTTAATAGAGGTTCGAATCCTTTGCCCCCAGCTAAAAAGACCTTCTTGGATTGCACCCCCAAAAGTGGACAAATAAAAAGACTCTCTGAATAAATTATACAAACTGGCATCGAATTTTAAAAGGTCTCAGTTTGGGTTTCTCCTTCTCTTCCCGCCGTCGCATCTCTTCTAGTCTTGTCCTGAGTGGGTAATCTGTACTTCCTTTTTTCCTTTCATATAAAAATACCTCTTGTATCTATTGTACGAGAGGTGTTTTTATTTTGTGCCTTGTTTTAAATTTATGATAGGGAAATATATTTCTTAATGAAGAAATATTGGACGAATGTCCAATTGGAAGATAGAAGGGTCTTTTAAACATAATGAAGGCAGCTATGCAAGACTAATTAAGGAGGTAAGATGGGAACAGTTTCTATTGGTATTGCGATAGTGGCATTAGCGTTGATCGCTGTAATCTTTATATTTAAATGGGGAAAAGGGAAGCGAGCGCAGAAACCTTCCAAATGGGCATTCCTGGGGATGGTGTTTGTGATCGCGAGTATATTTTTTAGTGATATAAACCGTTTTTGGGGATATGGCTTGATGGGAGCAGGTGTCATCCTATCCGTGATCGACCTGGTCCGAACGGAAAGACAGGCAAAACAGTAAATAATGAAGAAGATCACTATTTTGAAAAAATGACCTTTTTGTCGTTTCTATGACCTGTAAGCCGTAACTCCTATATTTCAAGATGGGTGTAGTGCTGCAGGTAGTCATCCCGTTCCAGCTGTAAACGCTGCAGAATGGATTCATATTCTTCTAATCTCCCCTGTTGTTTATAGAAGAGGTAGGGGTTCAATAGCTCCGCGTCCTCAAAATCGGGCAGCACAGCGGCGATCTCATAGTGAAAGATAGTGTCCTGTTTCCAGTGGATGGTGCGGTTGAGGATGGCTTCGATGATGGCGGAACTGTGCCTGATCTTGACCTTCTTGGAGCGCGGGTCGTCATCATCCCCGCCCACGCGCCCGGTGTTGAGCAGATACACTTCCACATCTGGCATGGTCTTTAACAGTTCCTGGAAGCGGTTCGCCTGCAGAGCGTCATCCATGGTGAAGAAGGGATTGGTACCCGGCACGCGCAGGGCTTTACCCGCCTCGGATTTGCCTCCCGCAGAAGTGCCGGTGGTCTCCCCTAGCATGAAATACTGTGCTGCCAATTTATGATCCAGCCTGGCGACCGCCGGGATGATGTTGAAGTTGCGGTTCAGCAGGAAGATATATTTGACAGGGGGTAGATCAGATGGATCGCGGTGCGGGATGGCACTCAGTTGGAAGGTGCCACGCCCATTGGTGGTGTAGCTGCCATCCGTGAAATCGATCGAGCCATCTGGAGAGACGGTCACGTTTTCCAACCACGAAGTCGGTTGGGTCAGGGCTTTGTAAATGGTGGGTTCGTCATCCGGGTCCAGACCGATGGTTTTGGCAAAGCAGCCATTTTCGGATGCATAAACTTTCCCATTCGGGAACAGGGCACAAAAGTCATCTTGCACCGGCAGGCTGTCATGCTGCTGGCGGAAAGTGGTGGTGGTCTTGCCGGTGCCGGAAAGACCGATGATGAGCGCTAATTCTTCGCGGTTGACGATATCAGGGAAAACCTTGCAGCCGGCATGCAGCGCCAGACCGCCCTGTTGGTAGACCCAGTGATTCCACATGCGCAGCCCGCCTTTTTTGGATTCCCCGAAGTAATCGGAGCCGAACACACGTGTGGTCCAATTCTCCAGATCAACTGCGATCAAACGCTGGTTGGGGTATTCCTCTGCAGGCAGGTTAGGGGTGATGATGATGGTGAATTTGGGGCTGAAATGCTCATCAGGGGGAAAATATAATTGCTGCTGCATGGCGGCGATATTGGCATTGGATTGCTCGACGATCACACGGCACGCGACCCTGAAATCCGGGTCCGGTCCGATATATCCATCTACCTGGATGCTTTCATGCTGTGTAAGATAATCATCCTGCATTTTAGCAACTTTTTGATAATCAGCACGGGTGATAGTAGGTCTCCCGCAGGGTTCATCGCTGACGAAGAAAGTAGACTCATTGGAGCGGGCAGTGACCCGTGTGCGAATGGCATAATTCCCTTTATCGGTGCGTTGTGCTCGCGGATTTTTTTCCATCAATGCCTGGAATTCGGTCTGGGTAAGATTGGTTTTCATAAGCCTTTTTCTGTTTGAAAATGATAGAGATAACGTTCTTGCTGCTATGAAAGAATTCTATGATACAATGCAAAAAGAGTGCATCTTCGAGTCTCT
>DMDF01000116.1 GCA_003446605.1 Anaerolineaceae bacterium | reverse complement strand
GTTCAATTCCTGTGCCCATCGGTGGCTGATACCGCATCAATTCCACACTAAAACGTGCCCGATCACCACGATGAAGTGCATGATAATATTCAATAGGGGTTCCATCTGCCAGATAACTGACACTATCCAATAAAATGAGGGGAACGCCCGTTTCTACGTTTAACAATTCAGCTTCATAGGCATTTGCCGGAACAGCTTCAATGATGCGACGTCCTCGAGCAATAATAAATCCACACTCCTTTTCCAAAAAACTATACAGAGACTGGTGGCTTAAGTCAGCAGTCAATACATTCGGGCAGAGTTTATATGGGAGAAAAGTGGTCACCAAGGTTATCGGTTCATCTTCGACAAAACGCAAGCGAGATAACTCAATAACTTCGGAACCTTGCGGCAGATCCAGTAATTTTGCAATTTTTTGACTGGCAGTAGTTAATTCTTGTCTTAGCACACGGCTATAAGGTTTATAACCTCTATCGGTCATATCCTGGAAAAAACCGGTGAGATCCGAAACGAGGCGCTCAACGATTTTAGGTTCTGCTATAAAGGTTCCCTTCCCTTTTTCCCGATAAATCAAACCCTCGTATGTCAACTCCTTCAGGGCTTGACGAATTACCGTCCGGCTAATTCCAAACATTTCACATAGATCAGGTTCGCTCGGAAGTTGATCACCAGGTTTCCATTCTCCATGTTCAATTTTGTCGCGAATTAATTCCTTCAATTGAACATAGTAAGGAAGAGCACTCGAGCGATTGATCGAGTCATAACGGAGTTCTGGGTAAGATTTATCTAAATTTTCTGTTTCCATATTGCAACCTGTTATCTTGTCATTACAACATTGATTGTAGTAAATATTTATTGATCTGTCAAGTAATACTACATCTTTGTAATAATCCAAAGTAAACAATTCATCATAAAATAAGTCAAACTGCCCTCATTGTAGAGAACGATAGGGGAAAAGGAGCCAACATAAAAAAAATATAAGATTATCAGTGATGAGCTCATCGGAAAAGTATTAACTCACCTCGATAAATAAAACCTATAGGACAT
Organism: Anaerolineaceae bacterium; assembly: GCA_003446605.1. Lineage (GTDB taxonomy): Bacteria > Chloroflexota > Anaerolineae > Anaerolineales > Anaerolineaceae > UBA4781. The sequence continues at coordinate 14,262 of DMDF01000116.1, read as the reverse complement.
CACCGAACAAAGTGACGTGGTTTATATACAATATATCGTTTTCACCTTTCAAAAATTGGTAAAAGTATTCACTTCCCCCACCTGCTTTAAAACAACAGGTTATTCAAAGTATCGCTACCACCTTATCAAATGTCCTCTCAAAATTGATTTACGAGACATCACTAAAATAGAGCCATCAATCGGGGTAGCTCAAAGGTGACCGTTTGGATCGTAAACAAACGGTCACCATGATTTCGTATCACAACTTAAGGTTTCGGCTGTTGCTGCGTAATACAGTGAATATTGCCACCGCCAAGCAAAATTTCTCGTGCCGGTACTCCTACAACTTTTCGATCAGGCATTAATTTTTGTAACTTTTCTAATGCCTGTATATCATGGGAATCGTTGAAGGTCGGTACAACAGCACCACCATTACAGAAATAAAAGTTAATATATGATGCTGCCAGTCGATCCCCAGCTTCGCGAGGTAGGGTACCTTCAATGGCATCAACACCCTCGCTTTCTTCTTCTGTGATGAGGATAGGGTCAGGTTGATGGATCTTATGGACCTCTAACTTACGACCACGCGCATCGGTTGCGGATTGGAGGATCTCATAATTTTCCTGCGAGATCTCATTCTGTGGATCAGATTTGTCATCAGTCCAGGTCAATGCAACCACTCCCGGTCGAATAAAGCAGCAGATATTATCTACATGCCCATTGGTTTCATCGTTATAAACCCCACGATTCAACCAGATGAACTTTTTAATATCCAGGTATTCCGCCAGCAGCCCTTCGATCTCTGCCTGTGATTTTCCCGGATTGCGATTTTCATTCAATAAACACTCACGAGTGGTCAACAAGGTACCTTCGCCATCCACGTGGATCGAGCCACCTTCCAGCACCAGGGGAGCTTTATAGCGATCGATCCGTTCAATTTCCGCCACCTTGCGTGCTACCAGATCATCCAAATCCCAAGGGAAGTACAAACCACCCAGCAATCCGCCCCAGGCATTGAAATCCCAATCGACAACGCGCGCTGTTTTCCCATTCACCACAAATATCGGTCCGCAGTCTCGCATCCACGAATCATTATTAGATATCTCAACCACACGAACATTCCCAGGCAGCATATTACGTGCATTGTTGCATTGAGCCTGGGAAACACCCATGGTGACCGGTTCAAATTGACTGATAGCAGATGCCACAGCTGTAAAAGCTTTCTGGGCTGGTTTTGCACCATAGCGCCAGTTATCGGGTCGTTCTGGCCAGAGCATCCAGGTTCCGCTATGGGCTTCAAATTCAGCGGGCATGTGAAAACCATCTTTGCGTGGAGCGCTTTCAATAAGGAATGACATTACGGACCTTCTTTCTTGAATTTATTCCAATTCGGCTTTCTTTTTACTTTTCGAAATAAGGATCTCGCCAATGATAAGAGTGAGAACAACCCCGATCAATACTGGCGCTGCAAATGACCAATCCATCGGTTCGCCGGGAATGTAAACAAAGAAAACCACCGCTTGCAAAATAAAAAGTTCACAGACCACAGCCAGAATGGTAGCAACCGTGTTTCCACCCGGTACTTTGTAAGGGCGTTCCACATCAGGGTCGACTTTTCGCAATTTCAGGAAAGCCGGGAACATCACCAGGTAAGGCAGCAAGAATACCATCGAACTGAAAGCAAACAGGGTCCAGAACAGATCTTCAGCAGCCCCCGCCATGAACCCATAGAGCAGCATGACAACCGTTGAAATGATGCCGGTAATGATGAAAGCACCAACTGGTGTCTTGTGAACCGGATGCTCACGACCAAAAATAGCCGGTAATTCCCCTTCTTTGGCTGCTTCTGCGGCAGTTCTATTTGCTCCCATCGTCCAGGTAACCATATTTGCGAAGAAAGAATACAGTGCTGCCACCCCTAGAATAGCAACGAACGCGTTACCCAATGCCGAATCACCTAATATAACCCGCAGGGTATCAATGATGCCGGTAATTAATCCCAGGTCTTCCAGAGGCAGAGCCATCAGAATCCCAACAGTACCCAGTAAATAGAATACTGCAATCAAAGCACCGGAAACGATAATGGCACGGGGGATATCCTTGCCCGGATTCTTCATCTCGCCAGAAGCGCCCGACATCAGTTCAAAACCCATGAAGTTGTAGACAATCACAGGTAAGAAAGCTAACCCTGCGCCCCATTCGGGCAGGATATTGCTAAAGGAAAGATCGTTGGCAACTCCATTTTTCCCTGCATAAATGAAGGCACCTACACCAATTACAACCATGATAACTGCTTTTATGATGGCGCCAATATTGGGAATCCATTTACTGGTGTCAAGCGTGATGGAGCCGATCCAAACCGTGATCCAAGTCATGACAATACCAATAACAATTTGCATCCACAATCCCATTTCGGGAAAGAAAAGCTGGGCAAACATACCTGCAAAAAGGATATAGACCGAAGGCATCCATAGGGCAACATTAATCCAGTACAACCAGGTTGTACGAGCTGCCCATTTTTCACCAAAAGCTTTTTTCACCCAAATATACAGACCGCCCTGCTCCGGGTAGGTTGTCCCCAATTCAGCGGTGATCAAGCCATACGGGATGAAGAACAGAACAAGCGTGATGACCCACCATGAAATTGAGGAAGCGCCGATGGCAGCTGATGGTGCAAGTGTATCCATCACCAGAATGGCGCAAACCGTGAAAAGTGTCATATCCAGACTGCGGAGCACTTTTTTGAAACCGGCTGGTTTCTCCTTTACTACGGTTGTTGAAGCATTCATTTCATACCTCCATATGAATTTCCTGTTCTTACACAGGATTGATTAAAAATGACTTTCCAAAAAGTCTACGATCTGACCAGCATGTACAGCTTTCTGCTCGGCACTGGCTTTTTTGAGGTGTGGGTAGACCAACCACACCAATAACCCTTTTTCAGTATGCAAGCGATTTTCTGCCTGATCAAAAATAATGGAGTGATCGGAATCCATTACCTCATCAGTGGCTTCGACACCTCGCGAGGCTGGCAAGCAATGCATAAATTTGACATGTTCAGGGGCATGTTCTATCAGGTCCATATTGACCTGATAGCGAGGCATGAAAGCAGCCCGTCTTTCAGGAATCTCATCCTCCTGCCCGACCCACCACCACAGGTCGGTGTAGATAAAATCCGCATCCTTGACGGCATCAATGGGGTCTTCCATAACCCGTATACTGCCACCAGATTGCTTACAATTCGCTTTTGCGATCTCCATCCAGGCATCGGGAGCTTGGTATTTCTTGGGAGCTGCATGGGTAAAATTCATCCCCAAACGGGTGCAGATAAACATCAACGAGCTTAATACATTGGTAGCATCACCCACGAAAGTGACATTGAAATCTTCAAGTTTCTTCCCTTCAGGAGCATGTTCGATCATGGTCAGTACATCGCACACAACCTGCGTGGGATGGTTATAATCCGTCAAGCCGTTGATCACCGGGACAGTGGCATTCTCAACCAAACCGAGCATGGTTTCATGTTTGAGCGTTCGCGCCATAATGACATCTACATAGCGGGAAATGACCTGAGCAGTATCACTCAAAGATTCACGCACACCCAAATGAATTTCTCCCGGTTTCAAATAGAGCGCATGTCCGCCAAGTTCTGTCATGCCAACTTCAAATGAAATACGCGTACGCGTGGAGGGTTCCTCAAAAAGCATGGCAAGTGATGCACCTTCCAGTAATTTCGGTGTAGCACCTTGCTTGTCAGCTTGCTTGATCAAGCGAATGAGCTTGATCAGATCCAGTAATTCGGCTTTCGTAAAATCCTGTGTGTCAATGAAGTGTTTTAGTTCCATAATGTACCCTTTCGGAATTCTATTTTTTTAAAACAAATATCCGGCTCATCACCGGATATTTAGTAATCATCCTCATCTTCCTGTTCGGCGCTGAAGTCAGTTTCGCGCGGCATCCACTCATCAATGTTCCGGATGATGCGCGGTACCAGGGAGTACCCTCTAATCTGAACGCTTTCAATGGTTGGCAGTTTTTTTCGCAAAAATTCTCGCATAGCCTCGTTTGTTTTGAAACGGCATTCGATCGAGAGGTCGTTAGTACCTTCCCCCAATGCGATATAGGAAATCTCAGGCATGGTCAAAAAATGCTGGATCACCTCTTCTTCTTTATCAGCATCCACTTCCAAAAAGACGTCCACGGCAGTCAGGTATCCAAACACTTCGGGGTCAATGATCGCTGTCAAGCGTACCGCGCCCAACCGCACCAGGCGATCGATACGTTTGCGGATCGTACGTTCGTTCGCATCCAGATCGCGCGCTATTTGTGAGGCAGAAAGACGAGCATCTTTGTGCAACGCCTGGATTATTTTATGGTCGAGCTGATCAAATTGCTTATTCATTTTATTGTTCCGATTCGGAACTTATATATTCCTTTTCGGAATTATTATAACAAAAATCATCCTTAATTGCAATAACGAGTTACAAAATGGAGCAAAGCAGAACAAATGTCATGGCATTATCAAAAGAATGTTACACTGACACATTATCGGGCAAAACACATCTGGGTTTTTAAAAAATCACTTTCTCACGATGAACTATAAATATCCCAATTGAAAAAGAGGGATTGTGATAAATTAACACTTCGTTTACATCGCCAACCCCTCTTTATGGATACACTTCAAATCAAGAAAAGCGAGGTAAAAATGTCAATAATGGAACCTCTCACCCCAGAAGAAGAGCGGGTGATCCTTCACAAAGGCACAGAACGTCCCTTCAGTGGAGGATATGATGATTTTTTTGAAAAAGGGACATATATTTGTCGCCAATGTGGTGCTCCTCTTTTTCGCTCTAATGATAAATTTGATGCGGGCTGTGGCTGGCCTAGTTTTGATGATGCCATTCCCGGTGCGGTAAAAGAACTACCAGATGCAGATGGTTACCGTACTGAGATCCAGTGCGCTGCATGCGGTGCCCATCTAGGTCACGTATTCAAAGGAGAGCAATTCACAGCAAGGAACACCAGACATTGTGTTAATTCCATATCTATGAGGTTTGTTGCAGATGAGTAACGATAAGGGATTCCAAACAGCGGTTTTCGGAAACGGGTGCTTCTGGTGCGCAGAAGCAATTTTTGGTCAACTAAGAGGGGTTGAATCGGTGACACCGGGATACGCGGGAGGGCATGTTGCCAACCCAACTTACCAGCAAGTATGCAGTGACATCACCGGTCATGCCGAGGTCGTCAAGATCATCTTCGACCCATCCATCATAACCTACCGCGATTTGCTGGAAATCTTCTGGCAGACCCACGACCCAACCACACCCAACCGGCAAGGCAATGATATCGGCAGCCAATATCGCTCCATCATTTTATATAGCGATGAAAAACAAGAACAGGAAGCAAAAGCCCTCTTGATGGAATTGGAAAAAGCCAAAACATTTACAGTTCCTATTGTCACCGAGATCACCCAATTGGATACTTTCTATCCGGCAGAGGAATATCATCAGAACTATTATGCCCGCAACCAATATCAGCCCTATTGCCAGATGGTCATTTCCCCAAAAGTGGCAAAATTCAAGAAGAAATATCAGCAAAAATTAAATTGACCAATTAATTTGGCAGGGCGCCGTTACAATTAAATTCATGGATAGCGAACAAGCGAATGGATTCCCAGCGGATTTGGAAGTGAGCGGGGTCACAATTCACGCCACCAATTTCAATGAACTGGTTATCGAAGACCGGAATTTTTACGATTGCCACATAGACAACTGCGCCTTTCAAGATTGCGCTTTTTACCATTGCCACTTTCATGACTGCTCTTTTGAACAATGTGATCTCAGTTTAATAAAGCTGGATGGCAGTTCTTTCCATAACACACGATTCCACAAATCCCGTCTGGTTGGTATAGATTGGGGAAAACTTGACTGGCAGAGAAAATCGATCAAGCCGCCCTTTCATTTTGATCAATGCAACCTCAGCTACAATTCCTTTTTTGGATGCCCACTCACGGGCTGTCAATTAAAAGAGTGTGTCATCAAGGAAGCTGATTTCGCAGAGGCAGATTTGAGCGATGTGAGTTTTCGCGGATGCGAGCTATCCAGGACCCGTTTTTTTCATACGAATCTGACGGGGACAGACCTGCGTGATGCCCAGAATTACGATATCAAAGCCGATGTCAATACCCTGCACAAAACTAGGCTCTCTCTACCGGAAGCAATAACACTTTTGTACAATTTGGATATCATCCTTGACGAGGGAATGGAAGATCAAAAATCTTAATCCGGTTCACAGGCAAAGCGGTAATCCTCCAAAACACGTAAAATCGTAGCCTGTATGAGGGTCACAGGATCGGGTTTTATCTGCTGATCACGGACTAAAGCAAAAGATGCTGGAAAGTATTGACTGATCAATGCTAGCGGGATGGGGACATTCCGTAGATTATTAATCAATTTTTCCACAGCATTCCGCACGACTGGATCACCCCAGTAATAGCGAATGCGATCATTGAAACTGTATTTAAGGGAAAAAGCAATCTCTTCTGGAGAGCCGCAATAATGCTCACGCCAATGGGACGGATCAGCCAACATGATCTTCATCAGCACCTCCTTTAGACCAGAGTGCGCGAAATGGTTAATAGTGGGCATTTCATTCTCAATGGCAGCTAAATTGAACAATGCTTCACGATAAGCGAATGTCAGGGCTGGACCCACTTTGAGAATGGCAAAATGATCCTCAACCATCTGCCGTAGAAGGATAGGGGGCTGGTAATCGGTTGAGTGCGCTTCAAACACCAATCCGGGAACAGTCTCGATGAAATCTTTCATATCCCTGTTCCTTTCCCGTTCATACCAATAGACTTCCCTATCTCCAAACTCCACACCTGGTGATACTACGATTGCTATGGTTCTATTCCAAGCTTTTTCCAACCCATGTTTGATGAAGGCAGCACGAAAAGCATCGATTGTTTCTTTAACATCCAACACAGTTGATACATGAATCCCATCATTTCCCTGTGCTGATAATCCACCCGGCTTCGGCACATCGGTTCCTATGACATAAAGAGGAAGGCAGTCATTCTTTTGAAAGTCAATCGCCGATTCCGCCTGTTTGCATAAGCGCACTGTTCTTTCAGCGATCTCCTTATTGCTCAATGCGGTATCACCCCCGCACAACATGGAAGCATCCAGGTGAATCTTGCGATATCCAGCTGCCACATAGTCTCGCACCAACTGTTCCGCTTTTGCCATTGCGCTGGAGCTAGATTCATGCTTCCATGGGTTCGGACCGAGATGATCTCCTCCCAAAAAGATCCTTTCGGTAGGAAAACCGTTCTTATCAGAAATATCTTGAATATATCCTGTAAAAGCCGCCGGGGTCAAACCTGTATAACCGCCGTTCTGATTGACCTGATTACAGGTGGATTCAATCAGTAAGAGCTGGTTGGAATCTCTGTCCCATTGCATGGCAGCTTCCAGAACAGAACGGTTTGTGGAACAGACGGAACAGATCCCGCTTGCCCTTCCGTCTTTATGTTCTTGTATTTTCCTCTGAAGGACAGCACTTCGGGCAAAATCAGGCATCTTCGAACCTATTCGTCGTAAATACGGAACCAGTTCTCGTCCACAGAGACCGGATCAAAATAGGAGTGCCATGATTCTGCACGGGATTCCACCCAATCAGCGATCTTCAGCATTCTCTCCCTGGCAACCGACTCGAGAAATTGTGTTTGTTCTGCATCATGCAGATCGGTGGCTTCTTTCCAGACAGCTCTCCCCACAGCTACTCCAGAAGCCCCTCCCAGGCAAGCCGCCATCACCTGCTTAAAATACACATCAAAATCCACCGACGCCGACAATAAGATCCATGGAATTGGGCTGACTTTTGTCAGAGTCCTACACGCCTGCTGCCATTCCTGTTCATCTTCACCCTGACTAATATCGAGTGGAAATTCGGCTTTCAACACATCCGCACCCAACGGCGTTAATCGTTGAGCGGATTCTGTAATAACCTCAAACCGCTCCTTTCCCACTAATCTCTTGCGATCGGGGTCGAGAGGATAGGTAAGTATTTCCAGGAATAATGGAATATCCGCATCCACACATTCTTCAGCCGTTTTCTCAACCAGACACTCAATATCCCGGTGTGTAACTGCTTCAGGGTGGTAATACACCAGTAATTTCACCCCATTGGCACCCATTTTCTTGATCTTTTTCACGCTCCAGTCAGGCAAAATAGTACTCTGTCGAGAGGAAGGATTTCCCGCATATCCCGTTGCTTCAAGCGCCACCAGCATCCCACAATCTCGAGGAAACATGTTCATAGAAATCATTTGAGCAGCACTGTATAGTGGGTCGAGCAGGTAGGAGCTAGGAATGCAACCCAGCGCACGTACCACCTGTTGCTTAAAATCGTTTATTTCCTTCGCCGTGGTCAATCCTTCATTTTCCGGATGAAGAAGCCTGCGCATGTTATTGCGATGATCGAGCGCCAGGATGGTAAATTTCCCCAAGGCGCTGGAACACTCTTGCAATCCTCTTGTTTTGCCAATTTGAATGGTTTTCATTTTTTGCAACCTCTCCATGCAGATTTCATCCCTTATGAAATCCAGTATTTGTTCGTTTCTGTGTGATTAATCTATTTTCTCCGTTTTTTCTCGTTTTTACCGCTTTTCGCACAATATCAATCGTTATTTTTGTTTCTTTTTGTGCTATTAATTGACTTACAAACACAATACAACATAAGATGAGGAGGAACCTATGTTAAAAGAAGAAAGACAGCAAATGATCATCAAGGAGCTGGATAGAAAAGGCAGTGTCAATGTGAACGAATTAGCTGCTCTTTTTAACGTCTCCAAAATGACCATACGCAGAGATTTGTATGAAATTGAGAAGAGCAACCTTCTCAAAAGGACCCATGGAGGAGCACTGCTGCCATATCGATCACCCAATTATACGGAACCTCCCACAATCAAAAGGATGGAATTGCTGAAAGAGGAGAAGATTCGCATTGCCAAAGCCGTTGCTCCCATGATCCAAGAAAAAGAAGTGATTTTCCTTGGTTCAGGCACTACGACGCTGTACGTAGCCAAAGAGCTTTACGAAAGAGATGATATTACCGTATTGACGAATGCCATTACCATCATCAACGAATTGAGCATCAATGGAAAAATGTCGATCATTGGTATTGGCGGTTTTCTGCGTCGGGAAGAGCAATCCATGATCGGTCATTTTACGGAAAGAGTCATCGAGGATCTACGGGTGGACAAGGTCATCGCTGGAATGCGGGGAGTGCATCCTCATTTTGGACTCACAAATGAAGACCCCCAGGAACTGATGACCGATCGGAAGATCCTGGGTATCAGCAACAATGTCATCATCGTAGCTGACCATACCAAGATCGGACATGTATCCACCAGTCGAACCGCTCCCATCACCGCTGCAAAGATGATCGTCACTACCGACAATGCGCAGCCGGAACTGGTACATGCCATACAGGCACAGGGAGTTGAGGTCATTCAAGTTTAAGAATAAGGAGTTCAATTTATGCAAGAAATGCGCGGTAATTTCACCAGAGAGGAAATCCTTTCCCAACCTTCCACATGGACCGAAACACTCTCCTACCTTAAAAAGGATTGGGAGAACAAGAAACCTTCAATCCAGGATTACGACCAGGTGATCGTTTCTGGTTGCGGTTCCACCTATTATTTATCCATTTGGGCAGCACGTTTCCTGCAAATGAACACCGGGATACCCTGCATTTCTTTACCAGGTTCTGAATTGTGGTATTCGGGAGAAAATTGGATAAAACCCTATCAAAAGACCTTGTTGATCGCTGTATCGCGTTCGGGAAAAACAACAGAAACTCTACATGCAATGGACATTTTTTTACGCTCAAAAAAAGGGGATGCATTAGCAATAACCTGCTATGCGGACAGTCCGCTGGCAAAAATGACGCCATCCGCCATCATCACATCAGCAGGAATGGAGCACAGCATTGCACAAACACGTTCCTTTACCAACATGATGTGGCCGATCATTTTCATGGGCTCTGAAAACATATCCGATGATCAGATCAAGCTCATCGAGCAATCAGCACGGAGGATGATCGAAGACTACCAGTCAGAAGCACTCAGGATCGGGAATAATCCCGCGTTTGAACGGTTCTTCTTCCTCGGGAATGGTCCCCTGTATGGATTGGCTCAAGAGGTCATGTTGAAGATGAAAGAAATGTCACTCAGTTATTCTGAAGCATATCATTTTCTCGAATTCCGCCATGGACCAATGTCAATGGTAAATGACTTGTCCCTCGTTGTGGGATTTACCGATGGACATTCACTCAAATTTGAAATACCTGTGTTCCATGATATGCAGAAACTGGGCGCGAGAACATTGAGCGTGGGACAGCACGACTACTCTTCGACAGAATCTCATTTCTCATTTTCATGGAATGGGAATCTCCCCACGCATCTATCCTACCCGCTCTATTTACCACTCATTCAATTGATAGCTTATGAGCGCAGCATTTCCAAGGGATTGAACCCCGACAAACCAGAGAACCTAACAGCCGTTGTTGAACTTTAGCAAATAAGGAAGCAGATGAAACTGGATGAATTACTGATACCTGATGCAATACAAGCAAAACTCGACCTGAGTACCATCGATCAAACCATCCAAAAAGCAGGTGAATTGCTTGTTGCAGCGGGGGCTGTTGAACAGAGATACATACAAGGTATGAAAAATACTCTGAAGATGGTGGGGCCTTATTTTGTCATCGCGCCAGGGATTGCATTACTGCATGCACGTCCAGAAGATGGTGTGATCAAATCGAGCCTTGCTCTGGTGACCCTGAAAAGACCAATTCCGTTTGGTCACTCTACAAACGATCCGGTTGACCTGGTATTTGCACTTGCAGCAACCGATAAAAACAGTCATGTTGAAGCATTAGCAGAATTGGCAGGTTATTTATCCGAAGAGGAATTCCTGCAATTATTACGAGGGAGTGGAGACACCTCTTCACTCAAGGAATCCATCCATTTCTATATTGGAAAAAGAAAGTAGAGGAAAAATGGTCATAGCAACACTGTGTGGTATGGGATTTGGTACAAGTATGATGCTGAAATTATACATTGACGATATCTTGAAAGCGGAGGGCATTAAAGCAGAAACAAACCCGTGGGACCTTGGGTCTTTCAAGGGAAACAAAGTGGATATCGTGGTCGCGCCGGTTGATATGGAATCCCACTTGAGAGATTACCCCGCCAAAATCATTTTGATCAATAACCTTGTGGATAAAGAGGAAATTAAAACGAAAGTCTTGCAAGCAGTCAGAGAGCTCTCTTAAGAAAGGAGGTTTCTAGGAGGTTGAATTAATTCTTTCTACTTATCTTTTCATAAATCACAATTCTATAGGAGAAAAAATGGCTATATTTGATACAATCCTATCGCTGATCACTCTCCCCGCGATCGTTCTTGGCTTGATCGCTATGATCGGCTTATTACTCCAGAAAAAATCAGCCGGGGATGTTTTCAAAGGAACTTTGAAAACCGTCTTGGGTCAGTTGATCATCGGAATCGGTACCACAGCGCTTATCAATGGTCTATCCCCCATCCAGCAGTTCTTTGAGGTCGGAATTCCGTCAGGTGGATTTGAAACATTTGTGACCTACGATGAAGCCGTTGTTGGAGCTGTTCAAAACACCAATCTCATGAACATTGGCGCTGAAATCGCCTGGACAATGCTCTTTGGATATGTTGTCCATATTTTGGTATCTCGTTTCACGAAATATCGCTACATTTATCTAACTGGTCACATGATCTGGGTCCACGCAGGCGCGTTCGCAATCCTATTCCATTCTTTTGGATTCTCAACACCGATGGTCGTAGCACTGGCATCCATCGTGGATGGTTTTTATATGACACTCGCCCCGGCACTTGCGCAACCCGTTATGCGTAAGATCACCGGTAGCGATGACATCGCATTCGGTCATGGTCAAACACTCTTGAACATGCTGGGGGCTTGGGCTGGCAAACTGGTCGGAAAGCCTGAAGATTCAACCGAGAATGTCAAGATCAAAGAATCCTTCAATTTCCTACGCGATATGTCCGTCTCCATTTCCCTCATTATGCTTCTTGTTGCCTTTGTCGGTGCTGGCTTGGCTCTCGGTCAGATCGGGACAGCAGGATTCATGGAGACCATCAGCGGCGGGCAGAACTGGCTCGTATTCACACTGCTGACCGCTCTGAACTTTACCGCCGGTGTTCTGGTACTGCTACAAGGAGTCCGCATGTTGATCTCCGAGATCACACCGGCATTCAAAGGAATCGCGGAAAAACTCATCCCGGGTGCAAAACCCGCTCTGGATTGCCCGGTTATCTATCCTTACGCTCCCAACGCATTGATTTTCGGCTTGATCTCCGGTACGGTGGGGCAGGTTGCCGGCATGGTCCTTTTAGCATTGATCGGTTGGCCAGTTCCTCTGCCCAGCATGATCGCAGCCTTCTTCGCCAGTGGTTCGGGAGCCATCTTCGGCAATGCCACCGGCGGTCGTAAAGGTGCCTGGCTTGGTGGTTTCCTATGGGGTTTTGTTGGCTGGTTCCTGATCAGTTTCGCTTACAAATTCCAGGTATTTGGAGATCTCTCAGGTCTTGGCGCTGTCGGGTTGGGATTCACAGTTCCAGACGCGATCGTACCCGGCATTGTTATTTGGGGAATTGCAAAGTTATTCGGTTTATAAGTTTGATCACAAGGGGAGGGAGAACCCTCCCCTTTTTCCTTTACACACAATGAAAACAAAAATCATCAACGCCAGAATTTTCACTCCCATCGAAATTCTGGATAACCACGATATCATCATTGAAGATGGCAAAATACTGGCAGTGACTCCCAGAGATAACGATCTTGTCCATAAGTTCTCCGACGTCACCGTGATTAACGCCGCGGGCTTTTTGGTAACGCCAGGGTTGATCGATATCCACATCCATGGATGTATGGGAGGGGATACGATGGATGCGAGTCTGCAAACACTCGAAACAATGAGCCTGTTCATGATCCGGCATGGCGTCACTTCCTTTTATGCAACGACTGTCACCAATCCAGCCGAAAAGATCGATCAAGCATTAGACATCATTCTAAACAGCCAGGGCAAATTACCCGGAGCCAATGCGGTCGGGGTTCATATTGAAGGTCCCTACATCAATGCAATGTACAAAGGAGCTCAAAACCCTGCATTCTTGAGAACACCCCAAGAAGAGGAGTACACAAAATGGATCGATAAGAATATTGTTCGCATGATCACCGTTGCGCCCGAATTAGAAGGGAGTGATGATTTGATCCAATACTGCATCCAACGGAAAGTTGCCATTGCAATCGGGCACAGTGGTGCGAGTTACGAGCAAGTGACCCACGCATCTGACCTTGGCGCCAGCCAAGCCACCCACCTTTTTAATGGGATGTTAGGGCTGCATCATCGTGAACTCGGAACGGCAGGCGCGGTACTGTGTGATGAGCGCCTATATGCACAGATCATTGCCGATGGTATTCACCTTCACCCGGCGATCATTAAATTGATCATCAAAGCAAAAGGGATCGATCGAGTCATCCTTATTACCGACGCAATGCGTGCCACCGGATTACCCGATGGGGAATATGACCTGGGTGGACAGCTGGTGCATGTAGCGAATGGTACAGCCAGGATCGCCAATGGAAGTCTGGCAGGAAGTACGCTTACCCTGGACCAGGCAATTCGCAATACAATGGAATTTACAGGTCTTCCTTTCCAATCCGTCCTTGAAATGGCAAGCAGTGTCCCTGCGAAAGCCATGGGAATCACTGAGACAAAGGGATTTATCAGGAGTGGGAATGATGCGGATCTGACATTTTTCGACCCCAACTATCAGGTCAAAGCTACCATGATAGCGGGTGAATTGAAGTACAAGGATAAATCTTTCGGAGGATAGAGAATGTCGAAACTAACAAACGAATATCTTAAAAAGGTTATTGACCTTCTGAATAAAATAGAAACAGAAGAAGAGGACAACATTGATAAAGCAGCCACTCTTATGGCGGATGCGATCGAAAATGGAAATCGGCTTTTCGGTTTCGGTTGCACGCATTCTTCACTCCCAATCCAGGGTGTTGTGTATCGGGCGGGCGGATTGATGCTGATGAATCCCATTTATGCCCCGGGGATTGCCCCTCTCAATGTTTTTCCCCACACCATAACACCAGCCATTGAAAAATTAACCGGGGATGGGCAAGACCTTCTGGGCAACCCACCCATTC
>DMDF01000148.1 GCA_003446605.1 Anaerolineaceae bacterium | reverse complement strand
TTTCATTTTTTGCTTTTTGGGTGGTTGGCCTTTCAAAAACCAGGGGGTGGTGTTAGGTTATAGGCCCAATGAATTTATCCCCCATTTTCCCCCAAAAAAAGCTATTTGGGGTATCGATGCCATCCCCCTGGAAAAAGGTTTGACTCCCGCAAACCCGTCCAACCCCGCCGTTTCATCCGTCAAAATAAAAATGATCGAGGTCAGCGACCAGCTCATCATCGTGAGCGATCATTCCAAATTCAACAGGATCTGTTTGATGCCGGTAGCGCCCATTGAAGCCATGGACGTTCTGGTGACAGATGCTGGCGCTCCCGCCGATGTACTTGAAGAAATTCGCAAACGAGGAACAAAAGTGCTCGTTGCTTAAAACTATTCTGCAAGGATTTCACGTGACCATGATCAAGAAAATCATCAATAACCCCAAAAAAGTAGCCGAAGAAGCACTGCACGGTTTGAACTTGGCATATCAGGGAAAAACCATCCTGCTATCAAATGCCTCCGCCATCGTGAAGACAACCATCCATGATCAAAAAGTGGCTTTACTGGTAGGGGGCGGAAGCGGGCATGAGCCTCTTTTTGCAGGTTTTGTGGGCACGAATCTCGCTGACGGGGCAGTGTGTGGGAACGTCTTTGCCGCTCCCTCACCCGACCAAATTCTGGCAGCCACTCAGGCAGTAAATCGTGGAAAAGGTGTCCTGTACCTGTATGGTAATTATGCTGGGGATAACATGAACTTTGATATTGCCGCTGAATTAGCCACAGCCATGGATATTCCAACCAAAAGCATTCGAATTTGGGATGATGTGGCATCTGCCCCACTTGAGAAGATCGAGGAACGCAGGGGGATCGCAGGTGACTTGTTCGTCATCAAAATAGCCGGGGCATCTGCCTCATCTGCCGCGAATCTGGAAGAATTAACCCGGATCACTACAAAAGCACGTGACAATATCCGCTCTATGGGTGTAGCCGTTTCCCCAGGTTCAATTCCTGAAACAGGCGAACCTACGTTTGAGATCGGAGAGGACGAGATCGAGATCGGGATGGGGCTGCACGGAGAACCCGGCGTGGCACGGGAAAAGATGATGCCCGCCAACGTCCTGGTGGACGTGATGATGGAGCATATCCTGACAGATCTGCCTTTTGTCGCTGGAGATGAGGTTTGCTTGCTCGTCAATAATTTGGGCGCAACCACCATGATGGAATTATTGATCGCCAACACGCGCATCAGGGAAATCCTGGCAGATAAAGAGATCAGCGTGTACGACACATTGGTGGGTTCCTATTGCACCTCGCAGGAGATGGCAGGGTTTTCCATTTCGCTTATGAAGTTAGATAATGAGTTAAAAAAATACTACGATATGCCAGCAGATTCTCTGGCACTGATCAAGAGGTAAAGATGGCGGTGAACTCCCTCTCTCTTGAGCAGGTTAAGGATCTTTTCGTCTTTATTTCAAGCCATATGATCGAAAGCAAAGACATGCTTACGCATGCCGATCAGGCAATTGGAGATGGTGACCACGGCATTGGTATGGCAAGGGGATTCGAAGCAGTTGCAGAGAAGCTGGATTCCGGTGATTTTTCAAGCGTTGCTGATATTTTCCGGTCAGTCGGTTTCACCCTGCTCGCTTCGATCGGCGGTGCTTCTGGGGCAATCTTCGGATCATTCTTCATCGGCGCCTCCAACGGATTGAAAGATTGCTCGAAACTTGACAGCCCGGCTTTCGCGCGCTGCTTACAAGCAGGTCTTGAAATGGTGAAAATCCGTGGGAAAGCAAAGGTCGGTGATAAAACGATGGTGGACGCACTGGAACCCGCAGCCCAAGCTGCTCAGGCGAATAAGGAAAAAAGCCTGGATGAAATTACACTGCTGACCTCCCAGGCAGCCGAGAGTGGGAAAGAAAATACCAAGAATCTCATTGCGACAACAGGAAAAGCAAAAACGCTCGGTGAACGCTCGCTTGGTCATCCTGACCCAGGCGCCATCTCCATGTCGCTTATTTTGAGATTCACACATGAACATATTCAAGGTTTATCAAATGAGATGTAGGAGCCTCCAATGAAAATTGCCATAGGTTGTGATGAAATAGCCTTATCATTAAAAGAAACCATCAAGGATTATCTGAACACACAGAGCGATGTACCGATTGAAGAAGTAAAGGACATGGGAGTCTTTTCTTCAGAACCGGTGGATTATCCAGACGTAGCCGAAAAGGTGGCACTCGCTATCGCCAATCACGAATGTGATCGCGGTATTTTGATCTGTGGTACCGGCATTGGCATGGCGATCGTTGCAAATAAGATTCCCGGTGTACGCGCCGCTCAGGTATATGACCCCTATTCCGCAGAACGCGCGCGTAAAAGCAACAATGCTCAGATCATGACTATTGGAGCACTCACCACTGGACCAGAGACAGCTAAATACCTAGTTGAGATCTGGTTGAAGTGTGACTTTGCTGGAGGCAGATCCACGCGCAAGGTTGACAAGATCAACCAGATCGATGAAAAATTCCGCATCGTAAAATAATCCCCTTCGAGTAAACCATGAAAAAAGTATGGATCGGGACCGGCTGGAAGATGAATCATTTGCTTGCTGAAGCAAGAGAATACGCACAGAAATTGAATTCTTTTATTCAGCAAGAGAAACCGCAAGCTAGCATCTTCATATGCCCTCCTTTTACAGCATTATCTGCTGTAGCACAGGAATTGAAGTCATCTCCGGTTCACATAGCTTCTCAAAATATTCACTGGCTTGATCGCGCTGCAGCGACCGGAGAGATTTCCCCTTTGATGGTGAAGGATGCCGGCGCTGACATGGTGGAAATTGGTCACTCTGAACGCAAAGCTGCATTTGGAGAAAATGACCTGACGGTCAATCTCAAAGTGAAGGCTGCTTTACAGCATGAATTGATACCCTTGATCTGTGTTGGTGATTCTGCCTTTGAAAAGGAAAACGGAGTAAGCCAAGAAACCCTGATAAAGCAGGTGAAAATCGCGCTGCATGGTATTTCTCCTGAAGAAGTATCCCGATTAATTCTGGCATACGAACCGGTCTGGGCAATCGGAGAAAGCGGTGTGCCAGCCACGCCTGAATTTGCCAATTCCATACAGCAGCAGATCCGCAATTCTCTATGCGTAATGTTTGGTGAAACCATTGGAAAATCTATTCCCATCCTGTATGGCGGAAGCGTAAATCAAGACAACGCACTCGCATTGATCGCCCAACCATCCATTGACGGGCTGTTCATCGGAAGAGCTGCCTGGAAAGCGGATGGATTCATCTCCATCATCCGTTCTGTAGTGGAATTTGTTCATAAAAATTGATATTCATGGGGTCAGTACGGTGAATGCAGCCCAACGATCTCCAGTTGATCGAAGTTCTATCCCGAAAAATGTAATCAAAGTACAAATTTCTCCCCATGGAATGATCAGCGTAGCAGAGCTCGAGAGCATGATAGGGAAAGGAGATATCTTCTTGGTTAAGGTTCATCTTCCCCTTGAAGGGAACATCCCTGGAACAGATCTTTCCCTTCCCTCCAACAAGATCTTTGAAAATACAGCTCTGTTCTCGAACAATAAACAGCAAAAGATCGTGGGGTATTGTAAAGTTGGTGCACAATGGGAGAGAATGCCGCTCAGGTATTGAGATATTGATGGAACTCGGTTACAGCAACGTATGGAATCTTGCAGGAGGATATGAAGCGTGGAAAGAAGCCGGTTTACCTTTTGAAACAAGTACATAAAATCATAGAAGAAAAAAGAGCGGGATTTGACTACCCGCTCTTCAACGACGTTATTCTCAATAAAGGTCAACCTTCTATCAAAATCATCTTTTCGATCACATCGCCTTCAAAATTAGGGTGCTTGCCAGGGTCGCGGCGGGTGATACCGTTGACAACATCCATGCCATCCGTAACCTGCCCAAAAATGGTATAACCACCATTGAGATGCGGAATGGGGGCATATGTAATGAAAAATTGACTGCCGTTAGTATCGCGTCCGGCATTTGCCATAGCAACCACCCCGGCTTTATCAAACTGCAGATCCGAATCCTCGTTGACAAATTCATATCCAGGACCACCGGCTCCTGTTCCAGTCGGATCCCCGCCTTGAGCCACAAAACCATCCAACACTCGATGGAAGGTAACACCATCAAAGTATCCTTCTCTTACCAAAAACACGAAACTGTTGACTGTGATAGGGGCTTTTGCTGGATATAAACTGATGGTGAATTCCCCACCCTTCGCCATCTTTACATTTACCTTGTACTCTTTTTTAACGTCAATTTGCATGGGTGGGACAGCTGTAAATTGTTTGTGATTTTCTCGCATCAATAAATATCTCCTTTTTCTATTTTCACCACTCATAAACAATAGAATATCTCCTCTATTAAGATATCCGATAATTTTACTGTAAATCAAAAAGGACTACCGATAAATGGGTAGATCCTTTTTAATCAAATAAAGTGATCTCCCAATATAATGATTCTCTCAATATTTATCTTCTAATTTCTCAATCATATCCAGGCGATTCTGATGGCGCCCGCCTTCATACTCGACATTCAACCACTCCTGGACGATCATCTCAGCCAATTCCTCACCTACCACCCGTGAGCCCATACATAGAATGTTGGAATTGTTATGCTTTCGAGATACAACCGCAGAATAAGGTTCACTGCACACAACAGCACGAATTCCGTGATTTTTATTAGCGGTGATGCTCATTCCAACACCACTTCCACAGATAAGGATCCCTCGATCGTACTCACCTGAAATAATTTTCGCAGCAACTTTCTTCGCATAGATCGGATAATCCGTACGGGCTCGGCTGTTCGTTCCGCAATCCTTTACTTCCAGACCTAAGCCTTTTAAAAACGGAATTAAATATTCTTTTAATGGGTATCCGATATGATCGCTACCTATTACAATTCGCATTATTGTACTCTCTAACGGTTATTGCCAGCCATCCGCTCCCAGGTCAATCGGCGCCCTTTAACGGAAAGTGATAGCTGGTAAATGTTTTCTGGTAACGAAGATCCAGCCAGACCCGCATCTCCTATCGCATGAATGTCCGCTCCCGTTTCACGAGATCTGATGGCTAATGCACGGATCGTATCAACATCGGCGCCTTCTACCGAACCATCAATAAAGGACATGGTCATAGTATCTGCATCTTTCTTATGCACGTATTCCACCAGATCACGAATCATATCAACTGTGATACCCTGCCGGGATCCAGGAGCTGGAAAATCAATTACATCAGTGCCCGCATCCATCAATTCATCGATGAATTCTTTTGCCGGTTTCTTTGCCATTGGATCGCCCAATACCTTTTCATAAACGCCATCTTCCCATTTTCCAGAAAAGATCATTATTTTCCCTTTCACGGTTTTTCCGGCAACTTTGGTAGCAGCGACAATATCATCGATCTTGGCATTCATACTAGGATTAGCTCCAAGAATGATGAAGTCAGCACCTTCCTCGAGGGCTTTTTCAAAATTCTCCTTGGTTGCTGTGCGTCCCAATGAGAAATTATTCACGTATAAATGCTCCCCCTCAGAATTAACACATTCGAGATAGATCCCTACGGGACGATTTACTAATTCTTTGATATCCTTAACATGCAAGATTTGCATACCTTTGGCGTGGCTATAATGCTTTACACCATACATGGGACTTTTTTCATCCAAGCTGTAGCCATTCAATAAAAGGATATCCGCACCAAATGCAGCTTCCAATTCGGGATTGGTAACACTACCAAGCAGTGCATTTCCCATTCCATTGAAACTCTGCCCAAGAATGGTGCGTCCTTCTGAAAGGCGGATGGATAGTTTCAGATCCATGGGCGTCATTTTCTCAAAATCACTTTTCGTACAGCTTATTAATCGTTTAACCATTACAAATCACCTCTTCTTTACAAGCGACCAATTTTGTTTACAATATGTATAGGTAGGTAGGTTGTTGCGTTTGAAAGCGCAACAACCTACCCCGTTCGTTTTATTTACGTTTGATTATTTTACAGCTCCTATTTTTTCCAATTCACTTTTCTCATATGCTTTAAAGAAAGGAGCGTAAACCGCGACACCGATAAGGAAGTTCACTACAACAACAGCGACCATCTTCCAATCACCACCAGTTCCCAGGAATGCCAGAATAGGCGGAGGAGTGATCCATGGCAGATTGACATAAAATCTGGATACTAGCCCCAGCGCTGAAACACCATAGGTGAAGAAGGCTGCTAGCGTTGAGGAAAGAATGAAGGGGATCAATAAATAAGGATTGTAAACGATCGGAAGACCGAACAGAATGGGTTCAATAATGGTAAATATTGCAGATGGTAAACCAGCAACTGCAATTGCTTTGATGTTCTTGGCTTTCGAACGCAGCATCCAGAACATCAAACCCCACACTGATGAAGTCCACCCGACTACTCTCTCAAGCGACCCTGTCCAAATATGAGGTAATTGGTTAGCAGGTACGCCTGCCGCGAAAGCATCTGCGTTCTCGATAATCCACTGAGCAGTAAACGGGGAGGTAATAGAGTTGATAATCATATCTGCATGCAAACCTACTGACCAGATCGCATTTCCGAGGAAAAACCTCAGTGTAAAAGTAATAATGTTATCAACGGCACTGAATAGAGGAGTCAATAACCCCTGGATGGCACTGACTGTATCGAAATTAAAAACCGATTTGATAAGCCACATCAAGACTAATGATATAAACCCAGGAATGAGGCTGGCAAATGTTTGTGCGATTGCTGGCGGAACCCCTTCTGGCATATTAATCGTGATATTCTTCTCTTTGCAGAAGCGAATAATATTCACTGTAACGAACGATGATAAGATAGCAGCAAAAATACCGGCTGCTCCCAGGTTGGAAATAGCAATGGTGCCATCCGTAACAGTGCTTGTCAGCAGAATGAAAGCCGCCATGCCCAAAATTGAACTACTTTGGACATCCAGTCCATACTGCTTCGCATAAGCCCCACTAACGCTAACTGCGACATAGAGCCCCGTAAGACCCATAGTAAGATTGTAACCAACGCTCAATGCTCCAGCTAACGGGGCTAGTGCTGGGATATAATTTGTGGCTAAACCTAAAAGCAATATAAAAATACTTCCAATAGTAAGAATACCGATTACGCCACCCATGCCATTCATGATCGCTTGAAGGAATTTGACCTCGCCAAGCTTACTAAAAACGGGCCCCATTTTTGTTTCAATAAAATTGAATATCACATCATTGATATTCTTTTTCTTTGCTTTCTCGTTCATAACATCTCCTTTTTTATAGCTTTACAAAATGACTACCCTCAATAATCTTTCGAATAACTCACCTCGCTTTCTCTTTATATAAGTCAATCAATTCTCTGATAAGGTTTATCTCGGACATAGTTGTCATCATGGTATCCATTGCATGGGTAACCAATAATTGTTCGTTTATACTTTTAAATTCTTCTGTTAAACCTAAAAGCTGGAGATGAATCTTATGGGCAGCGACATTTTCATCTTCAGCCTTGCTTAAAAGTTCGTCTACTTTAGAATAATCATTTTTTTTTGCGTATTTTAATGCCTCGTATGCCTCTGCTTTGGCATTTCCTGCGTGTACGATGATTTCCATCGCGATCACTTCAAGATTATCCGACATCTTACCTCTTCCCTCTTTCATAAGTATCGAGTGCTTGTTGGTAGATATTGTCTGCCATGATGCGCCCATAGGTAACAGGATCAATGAAATCTATTGGCACATTGTTTTCTTCTGCCAATTTTAGAAGTTGATCTTTTTTGTAACGAAGTTGGGGACCTGCCAGAACAACATCGAAATCTTTAATTTTTTGTACTACTTCAGCCCCTGTTCCATACTCGATGATCGTCCCTTCTGGAGCAATTTCTTTTATCTTCTTTACAACCAGACTGGTAGACATTCCTGCTGCACAAATCAGTAATATTTTCACAAGAGCCTCCAAAATGTTATTGTTTGTTATTATATGTAATTTATTGTGAATATAGCATAATTCTATTGCAAAGTCAACGATATAATGTATAATTATGTTAAAACTATAACAAGGTTACACATGTTACCAATTCAGCGACAGATAAAAATAAAAGAATTCCTGGTCGAAAAGGGTTTTGCGAGTGTTGAGGAATTAAGTAAACAATTCGAAGTTTCCGAGATGACCATCCGCCGCGACCTGGATGAACTCCACAAACAGGGTATTATTCAACGTATCTACGGCGGTGCCATGGATAATGACCAGGCTTTCTTTGAAATGTCAGTGAACGCCAAATCGGAGAAATTCGCCGCCGAAAAAATTAAGATCGGGCGCGTCGCAGCGGATCTTGTGCAAAATGGAGACACCATTTTCATGGATTCTGGAACAACAACGCTGGAAGTTGCCAAGAATCTGAAAGATAAAAAAATAACTATTATTACCACCGCGCTCAATGTAGCGGTGGAGCTTTCCATTTCCCCCGATATTGACATCCTGGTGGCAGGCGGCATCTTGCGCAAAGGTCCACTGAATACAACTGGTCCTCAAACAGATGCTTTCATTCGCGAATTGCGTGTTGACAAGGTTTTTATTGGCGTGGAAGGGGTGGATACTGAATCAGGAATCAGTGTTCCAGATCCGATTAACGCGCATAACAAACATACCATGCTTGAAATCGCCCGTCAGGTGATTGTAGTAGCGGATCATTCCAAGCTGGGGCGGACCACTACCAGTACTATTGCTCCACTGGATAAAGTACATGTAGTAATAACCGACAATGGAGCTGACCCCACAATTGTTAAAGAACTGCGCCAGAAAACCCAAGTTATTCTGGTTTGAACAATCTTCGCCTTTTTTATTCAAGGGTACAAATAGAATTTAAATAAAGGGCAATATTTGGAGTAAGGAATGAAGAATAAAATCGCACTGGGTGCCTCATTGATGTGTGCTGATTATCTCAATCTTGAGCGAGATATCCGATTGCTGGAGCAGAGTGGTGTAGATTATCTCCACTTTGACGTTATGGACGGTCATTTTGTTCCTAACTTTGGTCTAAATCTTGATTTGCTAAAAACCGCCCGTAGAATCACGAATTTGCCCATCAATGTCCACTTAATGATCGACAATGCGGCAGATTACATTGATACATACATTGATGCCGGCTGTAATTCCCTATCTTTTCATCAAGAACCAACTTATCATATTCAAAAGCTGCTTCAAAGAATCAAGGATCGCGGTGTCCAGGCAGGCATTGCTCTCAATCCAGCTACACCCTTGAATACATTAGAATACATCCTTTCCGATCTTGATTTTGTGCTCATCATGACAGTAAACCCTGGCTTTGCCGGGCAAGAACTAGTTCCATCTACTCTTAAGAAGATCTCAAAGTTAAAAAAAATTATCCTTGAGAACAAGCTTGATATTGAAATTCAAGTTGATGGGAATGTCAGTTTTGAAAACATCCCTAACATGGTTGAGGCTGGAGCAACCATGTTAGTCGGCGGCACTTCTTCTCTCTTCCTGAAAAAACTCACAATCTCAAAAGCAACTCAAAAGATATACGATCTGCTTCCCTAATATTTGTTTATTCCTTTTCAAATAAAAGCGATTCGCATTTTCCTTTCTCCGTTTGGAATAGTAAACTTTTCGATTTCGGTCATGGATTTGCATTTTTGACATTTCTATAGAAATTCACTTCTTCCTTGAAAATTCAGCTGAAGTTCATTTTATTGTTTGTATCTATTTTATTTTGCAGCGTCTGCCACAACTCCTTAATAATAGC
The DNA here is from genome assembly GCA_003446605.1 of Anaerolineaceae bacterium. GTDB lineage: Bacteria > Chloroflexota > Anaerolineae > Anaerolineales > Anaerolineaceae > UBA4781. The sequence continues at coordinate 1,373 of DMDF01000148.1, read as the reverse complement.
TTCCTAATAGCTTCCACTGTTTTCCTTAATTCCGCTCTCTCTTTATTTCAGCGGGAAGTGGGTCTCAGTTTCCAGTTGGATGGTCTGGTCTTCATCAAGATCATTGAGAGAGTATTCATAAGCAATCCCCCACGGGTTCATATCCCCGCTGTCGTACATAAGCGTTCAATGCATCATACGCCGGACCGACCGAATCATAACTACCCATATGCACGGTGCTCCCGAATTTCCCAGCTTTGATCGCATTGGTTTTCACCTCATCTTTTCCCGGTAGCAGTTTTGAAACGGGAAATCCTGCTTCCACCTCCAACGCACGCATATCCATATTGTAGTAAGCCGCAAAGGGCATGCCTGCAGGTTGTTCAGCAACCTCGGTTATTTTATATTCGTAAGACATAAGCTCCTTATAATTTAGAACATTATTTCTATCTTATTCATTCATGATCCTTCTGCCAACACCCTTGACCGCTCCATACATAAACACCACTTCATGTACAATTAAAGAACGATTTAAATCTCACTCTGGAGGGAAAACATGGAATTGTTCTATCCCATCGAATTAGCCTTTACACATTTTTTACAGAATCTTGGAAGTTGGCTATTGCCCATCATGCGCATTTTCACTTTTTTTGGCAACGAAGAGTTTTATTTGCTGGTCATGCCCATCTTATACTGGTGCGTGGATGCAGCACTGGGGTTGCGAATTGGGATCATGCTGGTGTTGAGCGGAACACTGAATGGGATCATGAAACTGATTTTTAAGCGTCCCCGTCCTTATTGGATTGACAAGACGGTAACAGCTCATATTTCAGAAAGCTCCTTTGGTATGCCTTCCGGACATGCCATGAATGCCATGAGCGTGTGGGGCTTGTTCGCAGCTTCGGTCCCTAAAAAAGCCATCAAGACAGTTTCCATTGTGCTCATTGTAATGGTAGGTATCTCGCGTATCTACCTGGGAGTTCATTTCAGCTCGGATGTTTTTGTGGGCTGGCTTCTAGGTGGCTTACTATTGATCTTGTATCTGCGCAATGAAAAACGCATCAGCATGTGGGTTAAAGAACTACCCTTGGGACGCCTGGTATTCATTTTATTCTTCATTTCACTCGTGCTGATCGGTTTGGGAGCACTCAGTCTTGCTACCCCTGGCAATTGGGAGATTCCTCCGTCATGGCTGGAAACCGCCGCCATGACAGACCCGAGTGGAGAAATTAATCCCTTATCGCTCGAAGGGACTATCTCCAACGCTGCTATTTTCTTCGGTCTGACCAGTGGAGCAGCTTGCATTCACTTCTTGGGTGGATTCAATAATCAGGGAACCTGGCAGCAGCACATCCTGAAATTCCTGATTGGATTATGTGGCATTGTAATACTTT
>DMDF01000034.1 GCA_003446605.1 Anaerolineaceae bacterium | reverse complement strand
TCGCAGAGTGGGATGGTGAGGACCTCATTCAAATATACATTGTCGGAGGTTTTCCCATTATAGGTACGCAGTGTTTCTACGGAGATGTTGTAATTAGCTGCAATACCGCTGAGAGTGTCATTTTCTCCCACGGTGTAGGTGATCTTCTGGCAGGCAGCTTCAGTAGCTTGTGCGATGCTGAGGGTGCCCGTGGGTTGGGGGGAAGCAGTGGGGGTTGGTCGTGGGATCAGCAGCTCCTGATTGAGAGAGAGCACACCGCAATCGGATGCCAGGTTGTTGATTTCAGCAATGCTTTTTACAGACACATCGAACTGATAAGCAATTGAAAGACAGGTATCTCCTGCCTGCACTGCATATGTGAGGGGTGGTTCGGGTGTGAAGGTGGGTGCTGGGGTTAGAGATAATGTTGGGGTAGGGCTTTGCTCTAGGGTTGGAGTAGGGCTCTGTGTGGGTGTGGGTTGTGCTGCGACCAATTGCCCTGAGCCACGCATCACAAAATAGATGATGCCCGCGCCTAGCGCGATCAGGATCAGAATTGCGCCCAGCACGACCGGTAGACTGAGGGTGAATTGGGGCAATCCGCGACTTTTGATCTTGTTAGGTGTGCTGGGAGCAGCAACATTTGTAAACGTTCTCCCGCAGACCAGACAACGCGTTGCATTCGCATTGAGGTGTGTTCCGCAGGTAGGACAAACTTTATCGTTGGTTGGTTTATTTTTGGGGTTCATTTTGCTTCACTCTTTTTGGTTCTAAAAGCCGCAATATTATAACATCAATGATAAGATAGATTTTACCCATGGAAAAAGCAGGAATTTATATCCATTTCCCATTCTGTAAAAGCCGCTGCGACTATTGTGATTTTAACACATGTGCAGGCATGGAAAGTCACATTTCCGCATACTGCGAAAGCATGCAAAAAGAGATCAGCTTTACATCTCAACGCTTTAAAAATGACTTTCACATCCGCTCGATCTACCTGGGTGGCGGTACACCCTCCTACTTGCCCGCCGTGAATATCCAGCAGATAATTCAAACAGTACGACGGAATTTCAAGGTCTGCCCTGATCTTGAGGTATCCATGGAGGCTAACCCAGCTGACATCCAACCCTCCAAAGTCTCTCTCTGGCAGGCTGCGGGTATCAACCGACTCAGTATTGGAATGCAGAGTGCGCGTGATAAAGAATTGGCACTACTAGGCAGGCGCCATCGCTGGCTGGATGTACAGCAGGCGGTGCAAGTCGCTAAAGACGCTGGTTTTACCAACATCAACCTGGATGTGATGTTCGGACTACCAGGACAAACTATGCGGCACTGGCAGAGTACGGTAAAAAAGGTACTGAGACTGGCTCCCACACATCTATCTTTATATGCCTTGACTGTGGAAGAGGGCACCCCTATTGCGCGCAAGATGACCTCCGGGCAGGTACCCATGGTGGATGAAGACCTGGCGGGAGATATGTACGAATGGGTGATGGAATTCCTGCCACAGTACGGTTTCGAACAGTACGAGATCTCCAACTGGGCAAAACAAGATAACGATGTGGATTACTGCTGCCAGCATAATTTACTGTACTGGCGCAACGCGACCTATCTTGGGTTGGGTGTTGCTGCGCATAGCCATTATGGACAACAGCGCTGGTCAAATAAAACTGATATTCTGGAATATATACAGACTGTAGATGAAGCAGCTGCTTTTGCTCTACCTGAATTGCCTTGCCCGTGGGGGGATATGTTTGAAGAATTGAGCTTGAGCGAGGAGATGAATGATACTGCCATGATGGGGCTGCGCCTGGTTAAAGAAGGTCTGCGAAACGATCTCTTTATACAGAAATTCGGTTGTTCTTTGTTTGAGGTGTATCACGACCAGATCGAAGAGCTGTGTAACGAAGGGTTGTTGGAAGTGGACTACGATTGCAAGGGATCGATCCATTTGACCAGGCGTGGGTGTATGGTGGGAAACCAGGTTTTTATGCGTTTTCTTTCTGGTTGAATTCAGTAAATAATATGACAAGAACAAAGATGCTTTTTTATCACTTGAATGCATTTCGCAGGTGAGGGATGCTCCACTTTGTTGAATAATTCACCGATCGATTCACTTTGTGGGCGACAGATGGTTTGCTTCGCTCACCATGACAAAGAAAATGTCAATATACCAACACGGAGGTACGGTAACCCTGGCTGTCTTCTTCATCCGGGATGGTCGTCCAGCGGTAGATCCATTTGGCATCCTCGGAACGCATATTAATACAGCCATGGCTCATGGTCATGCCAAAATTGTTATGCCAGAAAGTGCCGTGGATGGCGACCCCGGTGGACGCTTCAAAATAGGAGACCCAGGGCACACCAGGCAGTTCATACGCTTCTGCATCCGACCGCAGGGTACCATCCCCCATATGTACGCTGGGGCGTTTAGCGTGGATCTTGAAATTACCACGCGGGGTATCAGTGGGTATGGTGTTGGGTACGCTACTCAGGTACGGTACCCCAGTGGAGACCGGAAATTCTTTGACCAGTTGGCTGCCTTCGTACGCCAGCAGCTTTTGAAAATCGATCGAGATTTCGATCTTTTTCGAGCCTGCATCTACATCACGATGTAACGGTGTAAATTCATCGGGTTGTACCGGACGCAGATGCTCGACAGGGACATAATAGGAAAGGTCAACCAGCCCATCTCGGATCTCGTACCACAGCATCCCATCCGGGCCATCTTTTGCGCTGAAGACCCAGTGCGTGGAACTGTAGTACAGCCGATAGAATTTTTCCCAAGCTTCATTAACCCTATGCCGGTAAGATTGGGAATATGGCACGGTCACTTCCATGAGCTGTCCTGTACTAGGAAATTCATTGATTACTGTGTTGAGCTGGTACTTTACTTTTTGCACAAATCCACTGTGCAGATAGCCGCCCCACACCCGATACCAGACCGGGTTATATCCAGGTCCGTCAGGCGAGGTTACTTCTTCGTAAATATGCACGATGTCATCGCGGTAGCGCTGGGATAATATCGTACTGGTATCAGAGGGGTTGGAATAGACGCTGAGCGATTCTTTGGTTACGCGTCCCAATTGAGGGGAAAGAATGGTGCTAAGGTCGGATCGTTTTCCGGTTAGAGCCAAACCAATGGCTCCGGCGCTCATGCTTTTCAGAAAATCTCTTCTGCTTAATTTACTCATTTGCGCGCATTATACCAATTATTTGGATAAGATTGGTATTAATTATTTTTGCCTTCCTCATAGTAATCCTGGATGATGCTATGCGGACTGACGCGCATCAGAAAGCGCTGAAATGCTTGAGCCTGTTTAAAAGCGCTGATCAATTTTTCCTGATACATGCTGGCAGTGGTTGGATCAACGATCTGCTTGGTTGTAGTTATCACGTGCATGTCTTCATCAAGTGCGGTCATGCTGATTTGTCCTTGAGCGCGGATGATCTGAAGACCCAACTTCACCATTTCGGGGGTGGATCCGGTAAGGGCTGCATATTGTTCCAACGAGACCTTGCCCTCTTTCTCGCGCAGCGCAAATTTGATCATTCCTAATAGGGTTTGCAGATAAGTTTGGATATCCATCTTTTTGACAGGCAAGTTGAAAAAAAAGACCGTTCGAGGGTGGGCGCGTGCAAAGATCTGTTTGAGGATGGCGGCACTGGGAGGAAGCTGCAAAAGAGCCAATTTCTCACAGGGGGGAATATCTAACCGGGAATAGGTAGCGCTGATAGGGATGGCAAGCGTTTCAGCCCAGCAAACCATGCCCTCCTCTTGCATCAACCTATTTAGCATATCAAGTTGGTTTTGTTTATGACGAAAATCAAAAGTTGTTATGGTAGGTGTGGTCTGTTTTAAAGCCAAAGGTTGTTCTTGACTCAATTGGGCATCGATCCATTCGATCTGGATGCTCTCCACACCACGGAACACATTACGATGAACGCGATAAGCCAGATCAAAGCGACCATCGGGGAGGGGATTGTTGAAAGCATGCCACCATTTGATCTCATATTCCTGTGCCTGGGTGGTGCTTACCTTGATGGAGCGATGCACTTTATCCCGGTCAATGTACGCCTGAGTGTTGATCTGCAGATCTTCTGCCACGAAAACCGGGCTGGCATTTCCCGCTCCAAAAGGCGCCAGCGAATCCAGCACCTGCATGAAAGATTCAGTGACATTTTCAAGCGGTAGGTATGCGTCGATCGCCAGAACGGCTTCCAGTTGGTCGATATCCTGTATGGACGCAATGGAAGCATTGACGCGTTGTTTGAACAGGTCAAGATTCTCTTTGGGTAAGGCAAGCCCGGCAGCCATGGCATGCCCCCCAAAGGAGAGCAGCAGATCTTTTTGTTCTGCGATCAGGTCGGTGATATTGATGCCTTCGATGGAACGGGCAGACCCTTTTAAGCTACCATCTTTCCCGCCGGTGAGCAAGATAGCGGGTTTCCCGTAAAAGCTGGCGAGGTGGTTGGCAACAATACCCAGAATACCGGCTGGCCAGTTTTCATTCCATAGAATGATAATATTTTTCTTTTCGAAGGTATCATCCTGTTCAATTTGCTGTTCGGCAGCCTGATAGACCTGGTTGACCAGCATTTTACGCTGGTTATTCAGCCCCTCCAATTCAGTGGCAACGCGCCGCGCCAGAGCGATATCATCAGTTAGCAGGAATTCCACCATGGGGTTGGCATCCCCCAATCTGCCCATGGCGTTTAAACGCGGGGCGATGGTGAAACCGACATCCTGTTCATCCAGCGTATCCATCACAGTTTCCGCAGCTGCCAGTAGCTCTTTGATTCCCAGGCGAGTGTTCTTTCGTAGAAGATCCAGTCCGAACTGCACCATATAGCGGTTCTCTTTGGTCAGGGGAGCCACATCCGCAATGGTACCCAGCGCTACCAGATCCAAACTGGTGCGTTCCCATTTATCTTCTTCTCCCAGCAGCATGGCGATCTTTTTGGTGAGAATATAGGCAGTTCCCACACCGCTCAGATTCGCAAAAGGATGATCCTGCTCCACAAAATGGGGATTGATGGCAGCCAGGCATTTGGGAAGGATTTCTGAAGGAGTATGGTGATCTGTGATGATGACATCCACACCTTTCTGTGCAGCCAGCTCCAGCGCTTCGTGGGCTGAAATACCGGTATCACAGGTGATCAGCAGGTCAATCCCTTGCGCCAGGAATTTTTCGAGAGGGCGTTGCAAGATACCATGTGATTCTGCACTGCGAATGGGGATGTGATAGCTGACAGGCAGGGAGTGTTCTCGGAAAAAACTGACCAGCAGGGCAGTGGAGGTTTGACCATCCACATCAAAATCACCCCAAATGCCGACCTTCTCTTTCTTTTCGATTGCCTGCAGAATACGTGCTGTCCCAGCGTCCACACCAGGCAGTTCCGATGGATCTGTGGGTATGTATTGGGTGTAATCCAGAAAGGGAATTGCATGCGCTGCATCCAGGATGCCTTTCTTTGCCAGGGCTTCGGCAAGATAGGGGGACTGGTCATAGTATGGTTGCAGTTCGTCCGGGATGAGGATGGGTTGAGGTTTGATCCAGCGCATGCTCAGTAACGGATCTCCTCCACGTTCTCGATATCGAGGTCCATATCACTGAACTCCATATCCAGATTGGCATCAGCACTGTACATGCTGCCGGCTTTCTCGCCCCGCCCGCAGTAGGAGCGGTACACACAGAAACGGCAGCGTTTTTCATCTTCAACCAGTGCAAAATCACCGGTTGGTTTTATTACAATCTCATGGATAAGGTCTGCAAGCATTTTTTCATCCTGAACTTGCTGCGCGGTGGAATAGGGGAAGGTTTCGGGCTGTTCAGGAAATTGGGGGAACCAGTATATTAATGTGATGGATACTGGCTCGATATCATTTCGATCTGGATGCCCAAATCTGCACTGTGATAATACATACGGGTAGATGATTGTTTGCATTTTTTGTATAAAAGCACTGCGTTTTGGTTTCTGCTCGCGGGCGGTTGTTTTCCAATCAAAGATGGTGTAATTGCCGTCTTTCTGCAATACCAGCAGGTCGTACTTTGCGACTACAGGATACCCACCGATATGCGTTTGAAAAAGTGTTTCTGCGGTGGAGAAGGTAAAGGATTGTGTCGCTATAAATGCGAGAAAATTCTGCCACCAACACAGCACTTCCTGATCTTCGATCTGTTTTTCAATGACTTGTGGGGCAAGATGATGAAAATATTGATTGACGCATTGGTGGAAGAGATTCCCTTTCTGCCGGAACTGCTCAAACTCAAGGTAGGGACTGCTCTCCTCTGCCGGCCAATCCAGTTTCTGAATATAACGCAGTTCAAACCTGCGCTGGCATTCTACATAATCTTGTAGCGATTGGGCACTGAAACGAAAATCAGGCATGGCTGGCATGTTCATCCTCCCAAAAAGTGGTCAGTTCTACGAAAGGAATTGCCATGACGCAATTGTTAAATTTCCCCTCATTCCAGGTGATCACCAATTCTTTACGTGCGCGCGTGATGCCCACATAGAATAGGCGGATGCGTTCGGCGCTGTAGGCTTTGCGCGCTTGCAGGGTAGCCTCACCCTCTTCAACGCGTTGATATTGATTCAATGCTTTCAGATGGGCTAACATTTCCGCTTCCAGGTTGAGATGGTCGCGAATGAAATATTTTTCTGAGATGTACTGGTCGTAAGGCTGGTTGCAAGGAAAATCATAGTTGTTGGCTGAGACGATGTAAACCCGGTCCCATTCCAGCCCTTTGGCTTTGTGAATGGTGGCAACCACCACTTCCCCTTTGTGCTGATCAGGGTCAAATTCCAATTCTTCTTCTGAAAAACCGGTGATACGCAACCGGTTGTGATAGACCTTATCCAATTCCGCAGCGAAATCCTTCAACCCAGAGGTGGGATTTGCTTTTGCCTCTCTCTCCAAAACCTCCGCCAATTTGTATGCCAGGGCAAGTTCGTGGGCGTCTGTGAAGAGCTGCGAGGAAAGGGTCAGGATAAGCTGCTGGATGGGCAACAAGGCAGCCCGCTGGTTCACACTCAGAAATTCAGTGAATTTCCGGAATACTTCTGCCATTAGCTCATCTTCTGAGTTCAGTTCAGTTTGGTTGATGAGATTTCCGTTGGACGGGAAGAGAAATTCTTCCAACAGGCTTTGTTTCTTGAGATCATCACAGAAGGTGTGCATGGTTTTCTTTTGTTCGGGTTCCTCAAACGTATCCTTATAAAGGGATTCGAAGGCAGCGCTCAATTTTTTGGAACTGGTTGGGTCGGCGAAATAATCCAGAAGATCAGCCAGCTTTTTGGCTGTAGTGCGGGTTGAAAAACTGGTTTGCAGCAATTCCACAGTTGGTACTTTTTTATTCTTTAATTTCTGTACCAGGCTAGCACCTTTATCATTGCGGGTGACCAGGATGGCGACGGTTTGCTGTGGATTTTCCCTGATCCAACGGGTGACGGATTGCACCACCATATCCTCCTCCTTTTCCGCCGAGAGTTTTTCAGTGAATAAAAAAATCTTTTCAGGAGCATCCGGTGGATTGGGCTGCGGGTCATCGGCTGGAGTGGGCTCGATGAGGGGTGGAACCAGAGAGTATGTCAGCGCTGGACTGGGCTGGGTGCCATTCCATTTGATCAAATGGTTTGCCAGCGCCATGATACTGTGTGTGGAGCGACCCGAATTGGGCAGGTCAAAAGCCTGCACATCTTTACGTTGCAGAAATTGAAGGAGATATTTGGGATCAGCGGTGGTGAAAGTTTCGTAGATAGCTTGGTTGGGGTCACCCACCCGCACCCAGTTACCGTGTTCCCCGCATAATAATCCCAGTATTTTCTCTTGCAGCGCGGAAGAATCCTGTGCCTCATCTTCCAGAATGAAAGACCAGCGTTCTTGCAGGCGCTGCAGGTAATCCGCATCCATTTGAAGTGTTTTGTACGCCAATCGGATCAAGTCTTCAAAATCAATGGCTGCCTGATACCTTAAAGCATTTTGGTAATCACGATAGATTTCCGTGCCAAAGCGCAACAGTTCGTGCTCGCTATGGTTGTTCGCCATGCTGGTGTTCACCATTTCGGGGGTGAGCTCCATATCCTTAGCTTGATGGATAAAGCTGGCTGCCATGGAGAGCAAGGTCATCTTCCATTTGCTGCTCAAATACTGCATGGCTTCCTGCGATTCGGGGTGGGTATAGGTTACCAGAAAATCCTGGTGATTGCGCATCCAGGTGCTGACGATCTGGTCCAATATATCACTGCTGGCGCGTTCATCCAGGATTTGAAAATTATTTTCCAACCCTGCCAGATCAGGGCGTTCACGAACGATATCATGGGCTAACCCGTGCAGGGTGCGTACACGATAACCGATATTTTCTATCAAACCCAATTCATGTACAAACCCCCCAACCCTTTTTGAGAAGTTCTGCACGGCTGAGTTGACCAATGTGACGATCAGGACTTCTTGCCCATCCCTAACCTTATCTGAAGCGATCAGGGTGGCAGCCAGGTAAGAGAGTGTATGGGTCTTTCCGCTGCCGGGAACAGCTGCGATGCCCATCTTGCCGTGGTCATATTTCAGGATATGTGCCTGTGCAGGGCGTGGAATGAAATCAGGCATGGTTTTTGACCCCCATCGTGCGTTTTAAGAACAATTGAATTCCACTCAGCAAGGGACTGCTTTGGTTGATCCCTGCCTGGTTGAGCCTTACCACATATAGGTAAACATGCTCTTCACAGCGATCAAGCAATCCTCGCACCAGGCGCTCCAGAGAAGATTGGTTTGCCTGGTATTCCTGTGCATCCGTCCAGCGTTTGGATGGATCCCAATTGCGGTTCAAAACATACGGATGGGTGAGCGGTTGGTCAAGGCGCTCCCACCAACCGATATCCCCAATATCCAACCAGAATTGATAGCGCACCGGCTTATTCTTCATCAAAAAAGTGAAGGCTGGTGCAATGGTGACGGTATCCAAATCAGGTTCATCGCGATAGAACGAAGCGGGCAGCAAACCACGCTGCAAGGTTTCCATGAAGAGCTGGCTGCTATCGATGTGTTGCTGTTCTGCTAGCGATTGAAAGGTCAGACGAAAGTCCCGAATGGATGCGATCAAACGGGTCAACAGAACAGCATTATCGATATCATTATGCAGCCCGAACCCGGGTTGTGATAATACTTCTCCAAACAGTAGGGAAAGGAAAACATCCAGTGGCACCTGTGTACTCTGTTGATATTGATCGATCCAATCAAGAATGACATCAAATTGGTTCCCCATGGCGTAGGTGATGCGGGTGCGGGTGAACTCTGGAATGGTAGAGAAGTGCTCCAGATGATGGTTCGCCTTGAGTGTGTTCTGAGCCAGCAGACTGGCTCGAATGATATCGCAGCCGGGTAGCAGCACCATCAGGGCGCTACGCAGTTCCTCTGACGTGATTGGGATTTCCCACTGCGGGTGGGCGTGTTTTGCAAAGACTAGTACCGCATTGGTGACGGACTCCTCTGCCAGGGTTCGCGAGGGGCGCGTACTGAGATAGGGAATGGAGAGGGATTGCAAACGTGTGGTGAGCGAGAATTTCAACGAATCCGGTAGATAAGGGGATAGGATGGCTATCTCGCCCGGTGGAACCTGCTCTTCATGGACGAGGTGATCCACCATATCACAGATACTGTTGATCATCTCTGGATAAAATTGAACGTTTTGCAGGGTATAAGCTTGCAAAGCATCTGGAGATATATCAGTACTATTCTTGCGCATGATGCAGTGCGTCATGGCGCTTTGAAAAGCATGCATCGGTGAGGATACACGAAATTGCTCTGTAAACGTGAAGTTTTGCGAGCAGATCGAGCGTAAGCGGTCGGCACTGGGGGGGTCTGCTCCCAGAAAAGAACGGAATCCGGCATGCAAATCTTTGATAAGCAGCATGGATGGAATCTGGTCGGATAGTTCCAGCAGCAGATCATGCAAGCAGGGCACATCTTCCTCAATATTATCCGCAATGAGGTAGTGGTAGGGTTTGAAGAATTGTTGCCGCAAGCTGCTATTTGCCAGAATTGCGTTGCGAAAAATCTCTATCTGTAAGGAGAAATCGAGTACATCATTTTGCAAACAAAATTTGCGGAAAGCGAGTGCGCATTCCTGCGATTGCTGGTAATGTTTTACACGAATCGCTTCCCCATTCCAGGCGGCAGTTAGACGCGGCGCAGTTTCCTCCAGGGGATAGCCGATCAAAGCGGCTTTGTTCATGGTATCCAGGATCTGGCTGAACAAGCGCGCCTGGTTAATGTGAACCTCCAGAAAATATCCTTTTGCTAAAAAAGGTTGGCAAACCTGTTCCATAAAAAACTGGGCGCTTTCCATATTAAGAAACGTGGGCGAAGCAGAACGTGCTTGAAAACCGCTGTTTTCCGAGATCATGGACCAGAACAACCGGATGAATTGGCGGGAGAGCCCTGCCAGCGTGGTGATGGTGGGTATTACACCGGAGGGGAAATCAGATTCCAGTAGACAACGTTGGTAGGCTTGTGAAAGAGTATGCTGCGGGGTGAGGATAAGGATCTGATGTTCGGGGTTACTTTGATCTGCCAAATGTTTCAACCGGGCAGTGGCAGCGCTGGTTTTCCCACTTTTGAAAGGTCCTTCCAAAAATAGGTGCGTGTTTATCTCACTTTCAATTACTTCCTGTTGCAAAGAATTGTATTGTTGGATGTTCATCGAATTTTTTCATCAGGACAGCAACCAACGGTTGATTTTTTGAAAGCTGTCCTCCCTTTTTATTCTAACCTTGGATTTAATAAAAGGGACCCTGAGAATCATCAATATTCCAAAAATGACCAGATACAGAATGGCAGTTCGTTTATCTCCCTTGATCGCAAAATATTGATGGATCAACACTAACAGCGTTGTTGGGTACACCCAACGATGGATCTTGATCCACAGATCAGCAGTTCTTTTCTGGAATGATCTGATGGAAGTGAGTGCCAGCACCAGTAGAAGCAGCAGGGCAGCCAATCCGAGCAGCAAATAAGGTTTGTTTTGAAATTCAGGGAGCAGCCAGTTCCATTTCAAATGGTAGTCCAGCACCAGGAAGGTAAGGGCATGTGCCAGCGCATAATAAAAGGAAGCTAGACCGAACACCTTTCGGGGTTGGTTTAAACTGCTGCATGAGAAGATATTGCGCAGGGGTGTACAAGCCAGTGAGAGTAGTAAAAAGACGATGGCAGTTTTACCTGCAAACTGGGTAAGGAACAAAGTGGGATAAGGGTTGTAAGCGCCTAGCGCATAGTTAATAATAAACCAACCAGCTGGCAAAATGGAAGCTACCCACGCGATGAGCTTGATCTTTGAGGGTCGTTTCATCAGAAATTAACTGTGAGATCCATGCCAGTGTACAGGTCCTGTACTTCTTGCTCATAGCCGTTGAACATCAGGGTGTCACGTCTTCCGGATTCCCCTATGCGCTGTTCGCTGGCTTGTGACCAGCGGGGGTGGGGTACATTTGGATTGACATTGGCATAAAATCCATATTCGCGCGAAGATAGTGCCATCCATAATGAAGTTGGCATCTCCTCCACGAAATCGATCTTGCGGATCGCTTTGATGGACTTAAAGCCATATTTCCATGGTACCACCAGTCGGATCGGGGCGCCGTTTTGGGGGGTCAGGTCTTTTCCATAAATACCAGTTGCCAGAAGAGTGAGGTCGTGCATGGCTTCATCCAGACGCAACCCCTCCACATACGGCCAGGGATAGGTAGAATATTGCTGCCCGGGCATCTGCTCGGGATCAAATGTCCCTTCAAAACGGACATAAACCGCATCCTTGGTGGGTTTAACATCTTCCACCAAATCCTTAAGTAAGAATCCCTGCCAGGGGATCACCATGGACCAACCCTCCACACAACGCATGCGGTAAACTCTTTCAACGGTTGAATACCGTGCGATAAGTTCCTCCACAAGGATTTCTTGAGGATTTTCCACCAACCCTCCAATTTGAACGGTCCAGGGGCTGGTAATAAAATCCTGGGCGAGTTCAGTGGGTTTCAATTTATTAGAAGAAAACTCATAGTAATTGGTGAACCCGGTGATATCCTCTTCCAGTGTGGCAGAACTACCCAGTTCATCTACCAGTTCTGATGGGATTGCGGCAGCAGTTGGAATAGTTTCCACAGCGGTTGGTTTACAGGCAGCCAGTAATGCAGCGGCAGATGTGATGGTGAGGCTGGTTTTAAGGAATGTACGCCGCGATTGATACAATTCCTGCGGAGTAATTTCATCCGGTTTTTTCTTTTCAACCATCATTTTCCCTTTCTCAATACTTTTAAGGCAAATTCCAGTAGGATACTTCATCCATGAGAACGGTCAAACCGGCTGTTTGTTGCGGGTTGCTGTAAAGACCAAAGTATCCTGATCGTATTGCAGATTTATCCGTGAACTCGGCAGCGAATTGATCGTTAATGTACAATTTGAAGAGATTCCCTTCCGCCCAAACTCCCAGGGTGTTGGTAGCATCAGTTCCTTTATTAAACAGGTCGCTGGAAGTCCATTCTCCTAACAGGGTGGAATCACCGTTGATCCAGCGCATTAGATTGAACGTTCCATCGCAGGTGACCGCGAAATAATAACCGGTCTTATCTCCAAAATCAGGTTTGCGGAAGGTGAGACCGTATTCATCACTCCCATTGCAGTTCTGGACGGTAAATTTAGCTTCAAGATAGAAATCGGAAATATTGGGGTAAGAACAATACCAGATGTACCCGCCCGATGCAGAGGAGCGATACAAGTGAAAAGCACCGTTTTCTACCCATACAGAAGCGTTGGTACCTTCGATCGTCTCAACATCATTACCCAGCCCAAAACTACTGCCGCTGTTGATCGGATCTGTCCAGGTAGCATTCCCCAGATCATTTTTAGGATTGGCGTGTTCACTGGTTGGAGTGACGGTAGGAGCGGAGGAGGTTGGCTGAAGCGTGATGGTGGAGATGGCATACTGGTTTTGCATGGCTGTTTGGGTAAATGCCAAGGCTGCCTGTGTAGATACTCTATCGTCAAAATTATTATCCTGCGAGAGGGGAAAGTTGCAGGCGGTCATCAACATTAATAAAAGTAGGAAAATCCAAATTTTTCTCATTTTTACCACTTTCTTCTTATTGCCTTAATTATAGTAAATCTAACCCAAAAGTACCAATATGGGATAAATTTAAGATGAATCAGACACATATTATCTTATACGATTTTGGGTTACTGTGGCAGGTTGTATTGTATAATGCCAGAGAATGTAATGGTAAAAAACAATTCAATGAAACGGTATCTGGGTATAGACCCTGGAGAAAAGCATATTGGGGTCGCCATTTCGGACCCGAGTGGAACAATCTCGCGCCCTTTTTGTATCATCCAGCATACATCCTATCAAGAGAGTGCCGAAAAAATAGCCGGGCTGTGCCGTGAGCAAGAAATTGGGGAAATAATTATCGGTGTCAGCCAGGATGAGGATGGCGAAGCGACTTTTTCTGGACGGAAAGCGCTGCGCCTAGGAGAGGCATTGAAAAATAGCATCTCGATTCCTGTCCAATACTGGGATGAAACAGGCACCACCCGGGCTGCGCAGCAATCGCGCCGGGAAATGGGTGTGCGGCGTAAACACCGGCAGGGACATCTGGACGATGTAGCTGCCTGCATCCTGCTGCAATCCTACCTCGATTTTCTTTGCGAACACGGAGTCTAAAGCCATGAAAAAAAAACATACGGGGCTAGTGGTTGTTCTCCTGGGCATTGTTTTGCTTGGCGTGATTCTATGTGCTTTTTTCTTGTGGATTCCGCGCTTGACCGTCGATCTGTTTGGGCAGCCAGATTTCTCCTTATCCGTTCTCCAAACCGATAAATATGCTCTCAATCTGTATCTCCATCATAAGGAACTTACACGACCAATGGATTCAAATTTACAGGAATCCCAGGAATTTGATATTGTGATAGGTGATTCAGCCATGCAGGTCAGTCAAAATTTGGCAAATGCAGGGCTCATCCCGGATGAAACAGCTTTTCTGACTTACCTGATATATAAAGGCTACGATCGCACATTACAGAGCGGTACATACATTTTTTCTCGCGCGCAGACACCTGTTGAAATGGCAGCTACCATGATCGACCCCACCCCGTTGGATGTGACCTTTGCGGTTCTGCCAGGAATGCGATTTGAAGAAATTGCTGGTCTGATCGCCACATCCGGGTTGAATTTCACGGCGGAGGATCTGATGCGGATCTACGAAACAAAAGAAGGGATCATGTTACCAGCTATTTTCCAAAATGTACCGAATCTCGAAGGGCTGATCTTAGCCGGGGAATATGAAATATTGCGGTCATCCACAGTTATTGAATTCGTACAGTACATGATTGATCAAACTGCCGCACAATTTACTCCCGAAGTGCTGAATGCGTTTGCTGAGCAGGGTCTGGATGCATATCAGGCAGTTACTCTGGCATCTATTGTAGAACGGGAAGCGGTTCGAGCGGAAGAAAAGAACATGATTGCAGCGGTATTCCTCAATCGCTTAAAAATTGGTATGCCGCTGCAAAGTGATCCAACTGTGCAATATGCAATCGCGCAGCAAGAAGGAGCAGCGGGCTGGTGGAAAGTTCCTCTCACTAGTACAGACCTTCAGGTGGATTCTTTATATAATACATATATCTACAATGGTCTTCCACCCACACCCATCTGTGCGGTTAATGTGGATAGTTTGATTGCCATTGCGATGCCGCTGCAATCGGATTTCTATTACTTTCGTTCAGCTTGCGATGGTAGTGGATACCATGTTTTTGCACGGGATTATGCTGAACATCAATCGAATGCTTGTCCGTAGGAGGAGAAATGGCAAAAGTTCTGGGAGTTGATGTTGGAGGATCAGGAATCAAAGGAGCCCTGGTTGATACTCGCAAAGGGGAGCTGATCAGTGAGCGCATACGGTTTGCTACCGACGACAAAGTCAAACCGGAAAAAGCCGTCGAACTCATTGCGGAACTGGTGGCAGAAATGCAATGGAATGGGAATATAGGGATCGGTTTCCCTGCAGTAGTTAAAAAAGGAAAAGCACTTACAGCGGCGAATATCAGTGATAAATGGATCGGTTTGGATGTGAATGAATTGGTCGCCAAACGAACGGGGCTGATGGCATATACGATTAATGATGCTGATGCAGCCGGTTACGCTGAAATGCAGTTTGGCGCCGGAAGAGCGTTCCAAAAAGATATAGTCATCGTTCTTACTCTGGGTACCGGGATTGGTTCTGCAATCTTTGTGCGGGGGGAATTGTTGCCCAATACTGAATTGGGGCACCTCAAGATCAGGGGAAAGATCGCGGAGAAACGCGCTTCGGATGCGGTCAGGCAGAAAAAAGAATTGAGTTGGAAGAAGTGGGCTGTTTTGCTGCAGGAATATCTGGATGAGCTGGAATTTCTTTTTAGCCCGGATGTGATCATTGTGGGTGGAGGTGCCAGTAAACACCACGAGAAATTTTTTCCTCATCTGAAGGTTTCTGCAAAATTACTGCCGGCTGAACAATTGAACCTGGCAGGCATCGTCGGGGCTGCTTGGTATGCTGAACTGGCAAGAAAAAAGAAGGAGTAGTCGGGCTACTCCTTCTTCCTCTTCCATACTAGTTATTCGGGTAATTTTTCTTCAAGGAATCTACGTTCGATTTCATCCCATTTCACGACATTCCAAAATGCGTCAATGAATTCATTACGGCGATTCTGGTATTTCAGATAATAAGCATGTTCCCATACATCGATACCTAGCAGAGGGATTAATCCCTGAGAAAGGGGTGAATCCTGGTTGGGGGTGGAATGGATGATCAGGGTACCATCACCGCGTTTGCTCAACCAAGCCCAGCCACTGCCAAATCGTCCCATAGCGGCTTTTGTAACCTGTTCTTTAAAGCTGTTGAAATCACCAAAGGTGTTATTGATGGCTGCTGCCAATTCACCACCGGGTTCTCCACCAGCATTGGAGGCAAACTGCACCCACCATAAATTATGGTGGTAATATCCGCCGCCATTATTACGTACTGCAGTGCGAATTTCTTCCGGCACATCATTCAATTTGAATAAGATTTCTTCGATCGGGAGATCGAAAAATTCCGGGTTTTTTTCAAGCGCTGCATTTAAATTTTTTGTGTAGCCAGCATGATGTTTACCGTGGTGAATTTCCATGGTTTTTGCGTCCATATAGGGCTCTAAAGCATCGTACGCATAGGGAAGTTCAGGTAAAATAAAAGACATCTTTTCCTCCTTGTTTGCAATTTAATTGTACTTGTTTATTTTGGATAAATATAGTCCAAATAAAATTGAAAAAATATATGAGAACTCTTAATAAATCAACCTTGATGTTGTTCATTGGGATTCTAGCAGTATCCACAGCATCTATATTCATCCGAAACGCTCAGATTACCTTGCCTTCGACTGTGATAGCCGCAGGTCGTTTGGCTTTTGCCACCATTATTTTGGCTCCTTTTAGTGCTAAAAAAGCGATACGGGATTATTCTGAACTGGATCGATCCAAAAAAATACGCATTATGCTGGCGGGCGTTTTTCTTGGAATCCATTTTCTGGTATGGATCCGTTCGCTGGAAATGACAAGTATAGCTAGTTCAGTCATCTTGGTAACGACAACACCAATCTGGGTAGCATTATTATCCCCCTTACTTCTTAAAGAGAAGGTCGCTCGTGGGGTGGCAGTGGGATTGATCGTCGCGATGTTGGGGATCGTCATTTTATTTTGGGGTCCATCTAGTGACTCTGGTCAACAATTATCAACACAAAGCTTATCGGGTAATTTGCTGGCATTATGCGGCGCTTGGATGGCAGCCGCTTATACTATGATCGGACGAGATGTGCGAAATGCCATACCGCTACGCAGTTATGTTTTTATGGTATACGGCATAGCTGCAGTTGTGGCGATTCTGTTCTCCATTCCTGATCTGCAAACCATACAAGAATTCTCCATGGAAGGATTATTTTGGGTTCTGTTATTAGCTTTAATCCCGCAGGTGATCGGTCATACTCTTTTCAATAGAGCAGTGCGTCAGATGCCGGTAGTGTATGCATCCATTGCTCTGTTAGGTGAACCGATCGGATCTATTATCCTAGCATGGTTATTTCTTGCAGAAAAACCAGGTCCCTTTGACCTAGCAGGTGGAATCTTCGTGATCGTCGGAATTTTGTTGGCGTTTCTTGACAAGCGGGAAATAGCAGATCAGTCTCTTGAGTAAAGATGATTGAATTCAGCCAACCATTTCCTCAGGCGCGCAGAATCCCATTTCTTGTCGAGTTTCCATTCCCAGTTATTACCCAGCGTGCCGGGAAAGTTCATCCTGGCTTCATTACCAAGATCAAGCAAATCCTGCATGGGCGCAATTGCAAAGACGGATACCGATTGCCACAGCAAGCGTACCATCGCTTTTGAAGGGGATTCTTTGGTATTTCCTACATACGCTTTAAAATACGCTTTGGCGTCAGCTGGCAGTGAATTGAACCAACCTTTCACCGTTTCGTTATCATGCGTACCGGTGTAGGCGACGGAATTACGCGTCAGGTGATGAGGTTGGAAATCTACTTCGGGATTAGGGTTAAAACCAAACTGCACGATCTTCATTCCAGGCAGTTGATAGCGTTCTCGCAATTCCACCACATCCGGTGTCATCACTCCCAGATCCTCCGCGATGAAAGGCAGGTCTCCAAAATGCTTGTACAAGGCATTAAAAAGGGAATTTCCAGGTCCTTTTACCCATTTTCCGATTTCAGCTGTTTTTGAACCGGCAGGAATTTCATAGTATCCGGCAAAGCCACGGAAATGATCCAGACGGATGATATCGACCATATCCAGTGTATTCTGGATGCGTTCGATCCACCAGGCATAATTGCTGCTCTTATGTTTTTTCCAATCATAGAGCGGGTTTCCCCATAATTGACCGGTACGCGAGAAGAAATCTGGTGGAACCCCTGCGACGACCGTTGGTTTGTATTCTTTATCAAAATAAAAAAGATCGGGATGTGTCCAGGTATCTGCACAATCATATCCTACAAAAATAGGAATATCCCCAATGATCTGGATTCCTTTGTCGTTTGCAAACTTTTTTAATTTCTTCCATTGTTGGAAAAAAATGAACTGGAAAAATTTTTGTTCTTCAACAGCAGTCCTGTTTTCTTTTTCAAACTTACGTAGAGCGACTGGATCACGAAAACGCAGCCCATCCGACCAGGTATCCCATGCTCGCAGATCATGCTGGTCTTTGATGGTCATGAAAAGAGCAAAGTCATCCAACCAGTTTGTTTGCGCGCTGCAAAAAGCTTTGAATTGTTTTGAAAGGTCGGGTGATTGTGATTGTTCGAAATTCAAGAAGGCTTTATGTAATTTTTCCATTTTCCAGGGTATTACCATTCCAAAATTCACTTTTGTGCGTGGAAAGTGAGGGCGCTTTGATAAATCGGAAGGGGATAGTAGTTTCAGTTCAACCAAATCATCCAATGAAATGAAAAGAGGGTTTCCTGCAGACGCTGAAAGTCCCTGATAAGGGGAATTCCCGTACCCGGTTGGATTAAGGGGAAGAACCTGCCAGAATTTTGTGTTTGTAGCTGCCAGGAATTCCACAAAAGCGTAGGCGGAATCTCCAAAATCACCAATCCCGTCTGACCCTGGTAAACTGCTCACGTGTAAAAGAATACCTGAAGAACGTTTAAATTCCATCGCTGCTTCCTTTCGGTAGAATGATTTCTCCAAAATGGATATGTTTGCTCTCATAGTCCATGGGCATCACATCGCATCCGATCATACCTCCATCTTCAAGGATCGTTTCTTCAGGCAAGATTGCGTTTTTCCCGATCATGGATACACGCGCTTTCTTCTTGAAAGATGATCCAATTTGAGAATTCTTCCCCACAAAGACACGTTTGTCAATGATGGATTTGTTGATCTGAACGTTTTCCCCGATAATGGTATCTGTCAGAATTACAGATTCCTTAATTCGAGAACCCCGTTTAATAAACACCCCTGGAGAAAGTACACAGCGGTTTATGACCACATCAGGCTCAATAATGCAACCGTTGCAGATGAGAGAAGCCTGGATCTGTGCTCCGGAATGAATATAGCTGGGTGGACGCTCTTCGGAGCGTGTATGGATTACCCAATTACGGTTGCGAATATTAAATTCGGGCAGGGCAGTTAGCAGATCCATGTGTGCTTTCCAGTAGGAATGGATCGTTCCTACATCCATCCAGTAATCCTTAAACGGGAATGCATAGATCTTTGCTTTATCTCTGACGATAGAAGGCAGGATATTCTTCCCAAAGTCATGCTGTGAGGTGATCTCCTGACTGTCTTTGAGTAAATATTTTTTCAATGTTGCTGCATTGAAAAGATAAATACCCATATTAATCAAGTTCGATTTTGGGTTCTCTGGTTTTTCAGTGAAATCAATGACCCGTTTTTTATCATCCAAAGTCACCACACCAAACCTGCTTGCCTGGTCTTTCGGTACTTTATAAGTGCAGATGGTGACATCCGCACCTATTTTCTTATGATAAGAGATGAGTTCTTCAAAATTCATCGAAAAAACATGATCACCGGAGAGGATCAATACATGGGTTGGATCATTGCTAAGAATATAGTTCAAATTCTGTAAGACTGCATCAGCGGTTCCTGAAAACCAGTTGATGCCCTGGGCTTTGAAGGGAGTGAATATCTTAACCCCGCCGGTAAATTCGCGGTTGAGGTCCCACGGTCCGCCGGATCCAATGTGATGGATGAGGGACTGTGGCAGATACTGGGTGATGATCATAACATCGAAGATTTTTGAATTAACACAGTTGGAAAGCGGAAAATCAATGATGCGATATTTCCCGGCAAATGGGACAGCAGGTTTGGTGCGTTTTGCGGTCAACACACCAAGTCTTGTTCCTTCTCCCCCGGCTAGAATTACTGCGCGTGTACCCATATTCACGTCCTTTTTATGGTTCGATAAACTTCAAGATACTCCTTAGCTGAATTTTTCCATGAAAAGTCTTGCTGCATGGCTCTTTTTTGTATCTTACTCCATTCTACTGGATTCTGAAATTGCTGCAATGCGTGCTGCAAGGTTTTGGCGAATGGTTTCACTTCAGGTTTATAAAATAGAAAACCGGTGCGCGATTCTTCTGTATCGCAGATGGAATCTACCAATCCGCCTACGGCATGTGCGACCGGGATGCAGCCGTACCGCATGGCGATCATCTGGGAGGTGCCGCAGGGTTCGTATAAGGATGGCATTAGGAAAATATCACCCCCCGCGAATAATTGATGGGAGAACTGGTTGTCAAAACGGTTGAGAACGCGCACTTTTTTAGGGAATTGCTTTGCCAGTTTGCGTGTCAGTTTTTCCTGATCCGCGCTACCTGTTCCCAGGATGACTGCCTGCCAGTGCTGTTTTCCCAATGTTTTCAATGTTTCGATCAACAAAGCGATCCCTTTTTGACGATCAAGACGGCTGATCATGACAAGCAGGGGAATTTCGGGTTTTGATTGTAGCGCTAACTCAGCCGTAATTTCATTTTTATTTTTCTTGCGATTCTCAAGGGTATCCGAGTTAAAATTGTGTTGAATGAGTGGGTCAGTTTTAGGGTCCCAGATCGTTTGATCAATCCCATTCAGAATGCCTCGAATACGGTGCTTTTGAGAGGTTAGATAATCCTGAAGATCATTACCAAAAGCGGCAGTTTGGATCTCTTGTGCGTAGGTAGGTGAAACGGTGATCACCTGGTCAGCGTCTTGTATCCCCGCTACCAATGGCAGATTGTTTGCCCAGGCTGGTAATAAGGGGTCTTCTTTTGTTTGAAAGCCGTATTTTTCCATGAGCGCTTGAGTACCGGCACCCATGTATGGGAGATTATGGATCACAAAGATCGAACGAATGCTGTTGTTTGATTTTTTGTGTGAAGCCAGGTAGTTGCAAGCCGGGCCTGTCTGCCAATCATTGGTGTGGATGATATCAGCCTGCCACTTGACCGCTTTCATGAGGTCAAAACACGCGCAAGAAAAAGCAATGAATTTTTCGCCATCCTGAACAGGATCAATGGAGTATACCTCTTGCTCCTGTTCGGAAAGGGCTTTGTTTTTCAGTACATAATATTGGATAGAATCAATGGTAGTTGTGTAAATATCAAACGAATTGATTGCGCTGCCATGCTGGCTTGTAAATGAAAGGACATTGCTCTTGCTTAAAAAAGTGGGGTGGATCAAATTGGTATAGGGAATAGCAATGCGGATATCTAGAGTGATACCCGCATCCTTATTTTGATCGAGTAGAGCCTTAGGGAGAGATTCGATATAATCTCCCAATCCACCAATCTTGACGAGTGGTGCAGCTTCAGCGGCGATAAAAAGAATTCTCAACCGGTTGGATTGTGAAAAGGACATGGTTATTTCAAATAATCCTCTACCATTTCCAGATAATCCTTACAAATCTTTTCTTCCTGTGCTGTTCCGAGCACTTCCATCAATTTTCCAATCTTTTCTGACTTTTCTTCAGCGTCATTCATGCTCCAGGTGCGGGCTTTGATCTCAAGAAAAGATCCCATATCTGGTTTATTGATTTTGTCCAGATTAATGAAGAACTCCTCTCCTTCGAACTCTATCAGGTAGCGTAAGCGGTCTTTTTCGATCTCAATCTCAGAGAATGGTTTGAAATATTCCCGATAGAATCGCAAACTCTGTGTGGCGGGTGCCAGATAACGGCTACGTGATAGCAAAACATCCTGTGGGTAATGGTGTTCTCGTGATGGACCGATCAGGGTTAGACGTGAACGCACGTGCGATATCTTCCCGTTCTCTTCTACAAAATGGTCTTCCCTGAATCGGACGGTTCCTTCATCACTGGACTCAAATTTAAAGTAGGTGTCGTATTCCCGATAGTGTCGTTTGCGGATGATGGAAATAGCAGGGTTCTTCAGATTTTCCAGAACGGTATTGCGGTCAGGGATGGAGACTTTAGCCTGTACCTCAAAACTCTCTTCCTGGCTGGCGCCACCGATCGCAATCAATTTGGACAGAACAGATTTTTCTCGTTCGATGATGAAAGCATCCATTTTGCGGGCGTATTCCTGACTCTGGGCGATCAATTTATCTTCGTCAATATGGAGTAGCACATGGTTGCGCATCAACCAGTTTCCATTAACCATCACATCGCTGACGTCGGTGGATTTACCTGCATAGATCAATTGGGCATAGATGCCAAACTCACTGTGATGGAAGCTGGGACTGTTGTGCAGGGTGTGCATATCGACCAGGATCATATCGGCTTTTTTGCCTGCTTCCAGGGTGCCGATCTGGTCTTCCATATGGATAGCTTCTGCGCCTATGCGCGTAGCCATAGAAAGGGTTTGTTGTGCCGGTACAACCGTTGGATCCCCGCTGGAGCCTTTCGCCAGAAAGGACGCCAGGCGCATCTCTTCAAAGAAATCCAGATCATTGTTAGAGGCGGTGCCATCGGTGCCGATACCCACTTTCAGACCCAGTTCGAGCATGCGTGTGATAGGTGCGATGCCTGACGCCAATTTGAGATTGGAGGAGGGATTATGAGCCACACCAACGTTGGAATGTTCCAAGGTGCGCATTTCACCCTCATCAATATGGACGCAGTGAGCGGCAATGGTTTTGGCTTCGAACACACCCTGTTTCTTGACATAGGGAACAACGGGCATCCCCAGTTCCTTGCGCATATTCTCTACTTCTTGCGCGGTCTCGGAGATGTGAATGTGCAGTGGCACATCATATTTCAAAGCCAGGTCTTTAGTGGCTTGTAAGATCTCATCGCCGGTGGTGTAGGGGGCATGAGGAGCGACAGAGGGAGTGATCAATTCGTGCCCTTTCCATCTTTCGATGAAGCGGGTGCAGTATTCCATGGATTCTTCGTAAGAATGAGCATCTGGAGTGGGATATTTCATGACAGTTTGAGAAAGCACACCTCGCAGACCAATTTCTGCGGTTGCTTCTGCTACTACATCTTCGAAGTAGTACATGTCTAAAAAGCAGGTTACGCCTGAGCGGATCAATTCTGCACAACCCAGCTGCGTGCCAAGCCGCACGAAATCGGGTGTAACAAACTCCCTTTCGACCGGCATGATGTATCCATTCAGCCAGACATCAAGGCGCAGATCATCGGAAAAACCGCGAATGAGGTTCATGGCAATATGGGTGTGGGTGTTTACAAAACCGGGCATCAGCACTTTTCTACCACAATCGAAAACCTCTGCATCCGGATATTTCTTGAGAAGATCCTTTTCTTCGCCTACCGCAGTAATGGTGGACCCAGAAATAACCACAGCTCCCTGGTCAAATTTTGTCAGATCCTTATCCATGGTCAAGACGATCGCATTTTTAAGAATTAATTGTTTTTCCATGTTATTATCCTTTTCTTTTCAAATAACTAAAAATAGTTCCTAGAGTTCTATTGATTACCCATTCTTCAAATGCGCTGGTGTCGTTCAAAAAATTGTATTCCTGGCTGGTTTTCTTTCCAGCTTGTTCAAGTGTGACAAGCAGCGTTTTTTTCTGATCAAGTTCAAGAATGGACGTTGTTAATATTAATTCGTGTAACTTTTTATTATTGTATTGATTTTTCCCAATTTTGTTTTCAAGTTTGGTTTGAATTTCACTTACAATACCTGCAAGGAAAGGTGCCTGTTCTGAATTTTGGTAGTTCAGGACTACATGATTCTCACTCAATTGCTGGATCACCGCATCCTCAATAGACTCACCATTATATCCATAAATAAAGGGCTCGAGTTTTTGTTTGATCTGGAAAAGGATGGGCTGCATCATTTTATGTGCATTCTTTTCAGTGTCTGCCTTGGCTGAGATCCGGATATCGACCCTGCCCATGTGCGCAGCCAAGCCGATGGTGGGGTTTTGCATTTTTTCCAAATCACCGATAAGTTGATCAATCGAGGATTCCCCGATCCCAATGGTGTGAAGAATGATTGTGATCAGCACTGCGTGTGTAGGGATCTCATGGTTGATGATGGGAATGATCTCTTTCTCGAAAATGAAACGCATTTCAGAAGGAACACCCGGTAGACAGCATAGCAAAGTACCACCCGTGTGAAGGAAGAAAGCAGGAGCAGTGCCCACTTGATTCTCGATGGCAGTAGCATTTTGTGGGAGATAAGCCTGACGTTTGTTGTTCTCGGATGGGGTGCGGTTCAATTGGGCAAAGCGTTGTACGATCTGTGCCCATAACTCCTCATGAAAAACAGTCGGTACTCCACAAGCTAATGCTGCGGCTTCACGTGTGGGGTCATCGATGGTCGGTCCGAGTCCGCCGGTGGTGATGACCAGGTCGCTGCGTAAAGACGCTTCTTTCAGGATATCAGCAATGCGACTGACATTATCCCCAACGGTGGTAACGCGAAATACGTCAAATCCCTGATCATTGAGCGATTTTGCCAAATATTGTGAATTGGTATTAACTATCTCACCCAATAACAATTCGGTTCCTATGGTTATGATCTCGGCGGTTGCCATTTTTTTCCTTGTAGAAAATTTCACCAATTTTAACAGAACTTTGATTGATGAGCATAAGAAATTTGCCAGCTATCAATCTAGATCAGGATAAATGCCAGCTTCCACATAATACCATGAGCCTTCTCGGCTGGCATAGAACCAAACCATGAAATTATTCCCGTCAGGATTGAAGAAGGCGGGTTCACAGCATTGGTAATGGATTATAGTGTCATACTCTTTTTCGAGTTGTTTTCCAGCGTACATCATGGAGTAGGGACCGTCTGCATGCTTCCTGAAGAAGAAAAAAGGTTCCCCTTGAATGATCTGCCAGTTGAAGATTTCATGGAATCCGAGCATCTTATTCAGCGAATTCCCGTCAATAAATAACTCCCCATCCTTTTCTAAAACCCAATGCTCATTCCAGACTTGAAAGGTTTGAATTGGATCCATCACGGGATTGGATGGTAAGGAGGTCTTAAATATTGTGTCTCCATTCTCCGTGACTATTTGAATGGATGATGTTCCGATAACTGGATAAATCAATTCATCCTGATAAAGAACGGGTGCGTATAAATGCCATTCTTTCAATCCGTCTTCCTGGAGGAGATAGGGAACCCCATCATTGGTGTAAAGAAAGAATGTGAAATCACTTTTATCCGAGTTTTCAGTGATATTCCCGGCTGGATAGACATTTTCTAATAAAATGGTATATCCCTTGAAAATGCGATACGTATAGGATGACATGATCGGATTATGCTTGATGGAGTACCCGTATCTTTCGAGAACATCATTGATATCTTTTACCGCGAGGTCTGGAGGAAGGTTTTTCCAGTGGGACCGTTTTGAGAGGACAGCCTGGTCAAGTCTTTCCATAAATTCCCAATGATTCGGTGAATCAGTATCGGTATCTGTGATCCTATTTTCTTCAACCGTCAATGGCATGGGGTCATCGGATATCCTGAGTGTGGTTGCTACCGTATCTTGATGGCATCCTGAAATCAGGAAAAGGCTCAATAAAACACTGAAATAAACAATGCTTTTATCTTTGTTCATTCTTGCGGTTCCTTTTTCACAGTATTTACAATTCTACATCCACAAACAAATATTTTTCTATTATGATAAGAGGGTGACTAAACGCACAATGCAAGTTGGTAGAGCTGGAGAAAAACAAGCTGCCCAATATCTTGTTGAACATGGGGTGGCGATATTGGAAACGAACTATCGTTCATCCTACGGTGAGATCGACATTATCGGGAAAATGGCAGATCAGATCATTTTCTTTGAAGTGAAAACCCGTACCTCGCGTACATGTGGGTATCCCGAGGAGAGTATTACTCCAAAAAAGAAAAAGAACCTGATCGAAACAGCATTAACCTATTTGCAAGAAACTGATCAGTTGATGTGCACCTGGCGTATTGACGTGATTTCGATTCTCCTAGAAGAAAATGAATTAAAGTATGAATGGTTTGAAAATGCAGTTACCAGTGACTGACCCTGTCATCGTGATGGTAGGACCCACAGCTGTTGGAAAAACAACACTTGCCATCGGGTTGGCTCAACGATTTTCGGCAGAGATCATTTCATTAGATTCCCGCTACCTCTATAAAGGGATGAATATTGGAACAGCAAAACCAACCATAGAAGAAATGCAGGGAGTAACACATCATCTGATTGATATCGCCGAACCGGATGAACCGCTCAGCCTGCCACAGATCCAACAACAAGTTACCCAAACGATTGTGGCTATCAAAGGCAGAGGAAATATCCCTTTCATGGTTGGTGGAACAGGGCAATATGTATGGAGTGTGGTTGAAGGATGGCTGCCGCCGCCTGCCATTCCAAACATGAGGTTGAGGGAAGTACTTGAGGAAATGGCGGGTGAAGTGGGAGCTAGCACGATGTATGACTATGTAGCACTGCTTGATCCTGAAGCTGCGAGAAAGATTGAGCCGAATAATGTGCGCCGCACCATTCGTGCTTTGGAAGTCATTTTTTCGACCGGAGAGCTTTTCTCAGACCTGAAGAGAAGAAATCCTCCTCATCATGATTTTAAAATTATTGGGTTACAGCGCCCACGTCAGGATCTGTATAAACGGGTGGATCAACGAATAGACCAGATGATTGCAGATGGGATAGTGGAAGAAACAGAAATGCTGTTACGAAAAGGATTTTCCCCTGACCTTCCATCTATGACGGCTATAGGATATAAAGAAATCACACAGTACTTAGAAAAGGAGATTTCACTGGAAGAAGCAGTTCGTTTAATGAAAAGACGTACCCGTATCTTCATCCGGCATCAGGCGAACTGGTTTAAACAAACTGATGAAAGAATTCAATGGTTCGAAATGACGCCTCAGGTGTTAACAGAGATAGCAACATTTATTTCTTCAACAGATGGATGGATAAACAATAAATAAACATAGAGGGAACCTCATGAAAAAACCCTGGCACGATCAATACGATAAATTTGTCCCGCGTTCATTGCTATATTCCAATTTGAATATCCCTCAGGTTCTGGATCGTTCCGTGCAAAATTATCCTGAACAGATTTGTTTGTGCTATATGGATCGTTCCATAACTTACCAACAAGTTGCGGAAGCTTCGGATAATCTGGCAAAATGGCTCAGTTTCTTAGGATGTGAACAGGATGACAGAATTGGATTGATCTTTCCTAATTCACCCCAATTTGTGATCGCATTTTTTGCGATACTGAAAATGGGTGGGATAGTTGTGGCGATGAATCCCATGTACAAAGCGCCCGAGTTTACTTGTATCATAGACGAATGTGATGTCAAATGTATCCTCTGTATGGAGGACTTGGTACCTCTTATACAGTCGCTATCCCTTGAACATCCAATCCAGCGTGTCATTACTTCCTCTTCGCAAGATTTTTCAACAATCAGTCCTGATGATACGATCACTCAAAAGATGATCCTTGATAAAGATGTGGTTTCAATTGATCCGGTCATGCAATTCAATGATTGTTTGGGCACAGACATAGCGAATATCGAACTGGACTATACCTATTCCGCTGACCGCCCCGCTGTATTTCAATACTCAGGGGGGACAACAGGCACGCCCAAAGCTGCGATTGGGTTACATCGCAATATAGTTGCCAATACCATGCAGTTTCTCACCTGGTGCGACCTGCAGCCGTTGGAAGAGACTTTTTTAGCAGCCATCCCACTCTATCATGTGTATGGGATGGTGTTGGCGTTGGTGCTCGGTATCCGCTTGGCAGCTCGAATTGTCCTTATTCCTAACACCAGAGATATTGAGAACCTGTTGGAATCCATATCGGACGGGAAAGTCACTTTTTTCCCGGGTGTGCCCAATATTTATGCCACTATCATTCGCTACCCTGCCGTTCAAGAAGGAAAATATGATCTTAGTTCCATCAAAGCCTGTATCTCGGGTTCAGCACCGCTCCATCCACACATCAAAGAATCTTTCGAGAAATTGACGGGCGGGAAACTGGTGGAAGGATATGGTCTTTCAGAAGCACCCACCGCCACGCATTGTAATCCCTTGTATGGGAAAAATAAAATTGGATCATTCGGTTTACCTCTTCCGGATGTGGATTGCAAGATTGTGGATGTGGAAGATGATACGAAATTGGTGAAGGATGGATCAAGTGGAGAGCTGCTGATCAAAGGTCCTCAGATCATGAATGGATATTTCAACAACAATTATGAAACGCAGCTAGCATTGAAGAATGGGTGGCTGCATACTGGTGATATTGTGCGCATGGATGAGGAAGGATATTTCTATTTTGTTGATCGAAAGAAAGATCTTATTAAGGTTGGTGGGTTTCAGGTTTGGCCTAATGAAATAGAAGCAGTATTAAATGCAATCGAGGGTGTGAAGACTGCAGTTGTGGCTGGGGAAGCAGAAGATACCGGTGATGAAAAAGTGATCGCGTGGTTGGTTCTGGAGGAAGGGGAAAAAGTTGAGGTGGAGCAGGTTCTTGAGCACTGCCGTAAGAACTTGGCAGCCTACAAGATTCCCCGAGAAATCATCTTTGTCCCTGAAATTCCCCGTACAGGTGTGGGGAAAGTTTTGCGCAGGGAATTGATTCGGCAATATAAAGAAAAACGGTCTTGATTCGATCAAAACCGTTTTTTCATCATTATAGGGAATTGAGCTGTGGAATACCACCACTATTCTTTGTAACCGGTGGCGGGAAGATTGCTTCAAATTCGTCTCTACTAAGCGTTTCTGCTTCCAGTAGTTTTGTAGCAACCGCGTCGAGCTGCTTTTTATATTTCCTCAAAATGCTCTTCGCGCTTTCGTAAGCAATTGCTACTATCTTTTGAACTTCAACGTCGATCTTTTCTGCAACGGCTTCCGAGAAATCGCGTTGTTCGCCAATCTCCCGACCCAGGAAAACGAGCTCATCTTTTTGACCATAAACCATTGGTCCAAGTTCCTCGCTCATGCCCAGGCGGGTAACCATCTTGCGTGCCAGCTGTGTGACATTTTCTATATCATTCGCAGCACCTGAAGTAATGTCGTTGAAAATGATTTCTTCCGCTGCGCGTCCACCCAGTAAACCAGTCATCTCTGCCATTATTTTTTTCTTTGAGGTGAGTGTATGGTCATCATCCGGTAGGGCAATGGTGTAACCAGCCGCCATCCCACGTGAGATAATGGAAATTTTCTGTACTTGATCTGCTTCTGGTAGTGCGGAAATCACAATAGCATGCCCGGCTTCATGATAGGCAATAATGCGTTTTTCTCCTTCACTGATCAAGCGACTTTTACGCTGCGGTCCGGCTATTACGCGTTCAATGGCTTCTTCAAAATCGATTTGTTCAATTACCTTTTTATTCTGTCGTGCTGCCAGTATAGCTGCTTCATTGACCAAATTCTCAATATCTGCACCCACAAACCCCGGAGTGCTTTTTGCTAACACAGAGAGGTCAATTTCCTTAGCAATCGGTTTTCCACGAACATGCACATTCAGAATAGCTTCCCGTCCGCGCACATCAGGACGGTCAAGCACAACCCGCCGATCAAATCTACCCGGACGCATCAGCGCGGGATCGAGGATATCCGGTCTGTTAGTAGCTGCCATAATAATGACGTTCGTATCGGTATCAAAACCGTCCATTTCGACCAGCATCTGGTTGAGGGTTTGTTCACGCTCATCATGACTTCCACCTAAGCCAGCACCACGCTGGCGACCGACCGCATCAATTTCATCGATAAAAACGATGCAGGGGGAGTGTTTCTTGGCTTGCTCAAATAGATCTCTTACACGACTGGCGCCAACACCTACAAACATTTCTACAAATTCAGAACCAGAGATGGAGAAGAATGGAACACCAGCTTCTCCCGATACGGCTTTCGCCAGCAGGGTTTTTCCACCTCCAGGAGGTCCAACTAATAAAACACCTTTTGGAATGCGCGCACCGAGAGTAATAAACTTCTGGGGTTCTCTTAAGAATTCAACCACTTCCTGCAGCTCTTCTTTGGCTTCATCCACACCTGCCACGTCTTTGAAGGTGACTTTTGGTTTATCTCCGCTGAACATTCGTGCTCGAGATTTTCCAAAAGCCATGGCAGAGTTGTTGCTGCCCTGTGCTTGACGAAAGATGAAGAAGAATGAAGCGCCAATAATCAAGAAAGGCAGTAGATAACTTATGATGGACAGGATATTAACCCATGTCCCGGGTTCTTGAATTTCAATGCTTACATTGTAAGTTTCAAGATCCTCAGCGGTCACACCATACTGGATCAGCTGATCGATCAAGGTAGAACCGCTTTCTTTAGTGGAGATCAATTCCTGATCGTTTGTTGTGATAATTGTAAGTGAGTTCTCATCTTCAAGGATACGGCTTACATCTCCTGATTTGATTTTTACCGCGACCTCATTAATAGAAATCACATTCGGGCTGCTCGTTTGATCAAAATTGAGGAAAACCATTGCAAGGATCGCAATGAGAATCAGCATATAAACAAAATTTGTCTGAAAACTTGGTTTCACATAAACCTCCGGCTCAATATAATTATCGAAGATTATACCAATCAATCATTAACAAAAAATATAAATCGAACTGGCAGGATAATATTAAGAGTTTTCATACATAAGAAAAGGCTGTCATAAAAGCCCAAAATTTCCTTTTGGGATGACATTAAGTAGGGGATTCTATCAATAAAACCCATTTTGTGAAGCAAAGAGTGTATAAAATGTTTGAAAATAGGTACCAAACGGGAAAACAAACAAAAAGGAGCTGCCTACTTTTATGACAGCCCCTTTAGAAATTGTTCGCCTGTTTAGTTTTGGACCCGTGTTACATATTCACCGGTACGCGTGTCAATTCGGATGACATTCCCTATTTCAATGAAAGCAGGAACGTTAAACTCTTGACCAGTTTCCACCTTTACTTTTTTACTCACACCTGTAGCAGTGTCTCCACGCACAGCAGCTTCAGCTTCTATTACCTCAAAATCAAGGGTAGTGGGAAGTTCGATATCGATAGGTTCATTATCGAAGTAGGTTAATTTCACCTCAATGCCTTCTTTCAGATAACCTACACCATCTCCCAGAAGCTCAGCTGAGAGCGCGGGCTGCTCGAAAGTATCTATATCCATGAAATAGTACAGGTCTCCATCTGAGTATAAGTACTGGACTGTGTGATATTCAAGGCGGATATCCTGAACTCTCTCACCGGAGTTAAAGGTTTTATCGATCGTGCTCCCAGTACGTAAATTTCTAGCTTTAATGCGAATGGTTGCAGCACCTCTGCCCGGTTTGTTGTGATGATAATCTAGCACCTTGTAAATATCGGTATCAATTTGAAAGGTTACACCTTTTCTCAATTCATTTACGTCAATCATACCCGCACCTTAATAAAGAGTTAAAGAAACGGTGTGATTATAGCATGGTATTGACGTTTGGGTTACGCCTAGCCTATTTCAGGCTCGATCAAACCATAGGTGCCATCACGCCTTTTGTAAAGCACATTTATTTTATTGGTGTTTGCATTGTAGAAGATGAAGAAATCCTCATGTCCCAGCAGTGTCATTTGTTCGATTGCCTCCAATTCATCCATGGGTATGAGGGTGAAAGTTTTCCTCCTGGCGATGATGCCTATATTGGCTTCCATCTCCTCATCCTGCGCAGCGGATTCCATTTCCAGAATTTCTGACCCTTCGGGTCGTTTCAGGTATTTTTTGCCTTTATAGCGTTCTATTTGACGTTGGATTTTATCCATTACCATATCGATCGCAGCATGTATCTCTTCAGAGCGTTCCTCAGCGCGCAGGATAAAACCCTTCCCACGCAGTGTTACCTGGGCAATGAAACGGTTTTCGGCTTCCCGTGCGGTTTTAGCGTATGAAAGATCTACACGAATCTCATCAATTGATTTCAGATATCTTTTTAACCTCTTGGTTTTTTTGTTGACGTAGTTTTCCAGATCTTCTGTGAGCGTCATATTCTTTACAAATATTTCAGTTTTTTCAGACATAGCTACCTCCAATTTTATTTAGTGTTTTCTTGATTGATGATCTTGCAATTGTTAACGCTGATACACTATTTGCCCCACATTGATAAATTGTTTGTGCGCATTCGTAAAGGGTCGCGCCAGTTGTGATTACGTCATCGAGTAGAAGGATATTTCTACCCCGGATCTGCTCTGGATTAGCAGAAAAAGCCCCCCGCACGTTTTCCCATCTTTTTTCCGCAGAGAGGGAGACTTGAGAAAGGGTATGGTACGTACGTTGTAATGCCCTTGGAGCGAAATCTTGATGGATATCCATCGCGAACAAGCGCCCCCAAACTGCGACCTGGTTGTAGCCTCTTTCTCGTTCTCTTTTCTTGCTTAATGGAACAGGAATAACCATGTCCGTTTGAAATGGTGTGTGGTTGAAAACGCGGGTCAGGTCGGGAAGGATAAGCTCTGCCAAACCGATGTTTCGTTCGTACTTCAAGGCAGTGATGAAGGTTTGCAGAACACCGGTATACTTACCCAGTGAACGGATTATATGCAGCGGAGGTTTTTCAATTTTACATTGAGCGCAGAGTTCTCCAGCAGTGGTTGGTTTCCCACAAATTTTGCAGATGTGGCTACTATATAAGTTGCGCTTTTCCCAACATTCAGGACAGCAGCGAAAACCAATTTTTCCACAAATAATACACTGGGGCGGATAGATCAGGTCAATATATTTCCAGGCAAGAGAATATGCTTTTAGCCTATTTGTTGTTTTATATCGGGCTATCTGCATCTCACTTTCTTTCGTCGATTCAGAACCTTAATCTTAATAATACAACACTATACTGCTCGTTTATTGTGTTGCTACGTTTTCTAATAAATTCTCGATAAATGCTTGGATAGCTGGACCGAGCAAATTGTATAAAACACGGATGAGCAACACAATAAGAATAATGATTAATATATATTCAATAATCCCCTTGGCTTCAAAATCGGATGAACGTTTCATGTTCCTCTTTTTCTCAGTATAACGTATTTTTTAGCGTACGCAACTTATCAGGTATGGATTACGTATTATAAAAAGATATATATAATATTTGAAGAGCTAGGTTAAGGAATTTGTGGAGGATGAAATGACCGATTACTATGAGCGTGTTTCGGATGAGCAGGATTTTTTCAAAAAGATACTGAGTAAAATCCCAGGTTTTGATGGATATGTAGAGCGTAGCAATCGCCGCCAGGCGGATAAATTGTTGCGAGATACGGTGGCGTCTCGCTTTGAAAATCTATGGCAGATGATATCTGAGCTACAGCGGAATTTTATATCTGATGGACAGATTGAAATGGTGGATGATCTCGAAGCGGCATCCATCAAACTGCGTCAATTCATTGACCGCGTAAAAAATGCTGCACATGGTTATGCTGGTTTCTTTGACGCGATAAAAGTAAAGCAAGAAGAACTGGCTGCGATCTACGAGTACGATCTTCAATTCTTAGATCTGGAAGATGAAATCAACAGAGCAATTGAAAATATTCAATCATCCATTGGTACAGATGGCTTACCTGCATCAGTCAGAAACCTTGTGTCGCTTTCACAAAGCTGTCTAGATGTGTTTGAAAAACGGAAAGAAGTGATCCTTTCTCTTTCAAGTGATGTTGTGAGTGAAGATTCGGAAAATTAGGTTAGAAATACAAAAACGGAGTATAGAAATGGCAAGAATTTTTGATGTTGTCGAATATCCCAGTGAGATGAAGGATGAGATCGTCCATCGTTTCCCTGAACAGGGCATCGCAGATCTGCGTATTGGCTCTCAGGTCATCGTGAGAGAATCTCAAGAAGCAGTTTTTTTCCGTGATGGGAAAGCGTTAGATGTGTTGGGTCCGGGACGGCATACTATTTCAACGGCAAATATTCCTCTTCTAATTGACCTGCTGGGCAAGGCTTTTAATAATCGCACTCCCTTTACCGCTGAAGTTTATTATGTGTCGAAAAAAGAATTCGCGGACGAGAAATGGGGAACTCCCCAGCCCATTATTGTGCGCAATGAGGGTGTAGGCTTGGGGATCGCCCTCATCCAGGGATTTGGGACCTACAGTTTTCAAGTAAAAGATGCCCAACAATTCATCACACAGATCGTAGGCGCCCAGGGAATATACAGGACATCTGAGATCGAATCTCGTATGAAAGCCATGCTGCTTTCAAAACTACAAGATCTGCTAGGGGAAACCACGGGTAAAAAATCAGTACTCGATCTGATCGGTCTAACGGAAGAAATTGGCGCTGGCGTTCGTGCAAAAGCACAGGATGATTTCAGTGCAATAGGTCTGACACTAAAATCCTTCTACATTGCCAACCTAAAACCCTCTGATAAATCAGCTGAGGAATTGCGTGCTATGGGGATGCTGGAAATGGATGTTTACACCCAGTTGCAAGCATCTGATGCATTACGTGATGCAGCCAAGAACCCGAGTGGTGGGGCAGGCTTGACGGCAGGGATAGGCGCTGGAATAGGATTAGGAAATGTGATCTCAGAATCGTTGAAGAATACTGGCAAGAGTGCATCGGGTGGCGAAAGCACAGCAGCAGCTATTCCCTCGGTGATGACCCCTGCAGAAGTTGCCAGCTTATTAAAAGTATCTGAAGAGGATGTGATGACTGCCATCACTGATAAATCATTAAAAGCCAGAAAAATAGGGAATGCATATCGCATCAGCAAAGAAG
>DMDF01000195.1 GCA_003446605.1 Anaerolineaceae bacterium | reverse complement strand
CCCGACGCTCTTCCGATCTGTAATTCCGGCTGCGTCCACGATCTCTTGAATACCAACCGCGTCGTATCCGCGTTCTGAGAAGAGATTCAACCCTATTTGCAGGATCTTTTCCTGATTTTCCATAATTATTTTATTATACCGAATGGTATAATATTTGTCAAAGAGTATTTCTTTTTACCCCCAAATTTGGGTGAAACTATGTATAATCTGTATATATGTTTTCAACTTTGTGGGGAATCGCCGCTACTGCACAACCTATTCCGCACTAGGTGAACCAAATAAAAGACTGGAGGAAAGTATGGCGAGTGTAAAATTTTATTCTTTGAAGTCTAAAAAACATGTAATGGTCGATAGCAGTAAGGTAAAGATCGTGACACTAAAGAACGGTCGTAAAGCGGCAGAAGCGATCGATCCGGAGACCGGCAGCAAGTTGTTTAAATTCCTTTCCGCCGATGAGTTAAAGGAACTGGAATCGTAGATTATCCCAAATTCGATTTCAAGACCGAATAATTTGAATAGAAATTCCTCTGCTTTATAACAGAGGAATTTCGCTTAATGATACTTTGGATCATGGCACCAGAATCACATCGACTCTGGTGTATTTTGAGAATGGATTTGCCGTTTTTTCATTCGGCTGGCATGGACCAATGGATGGTGTGGAATTTCCACCTGTCTTCCTGTTTGACTAGAACCGCGGTGATTACCATTGCCCAACCTTCACCTACCTTTTTTAAACTATCTCGCAACCTTCCAACTCCAAAAAAGGCAGCGTTGACCATTGCCTGCTTTGGTTCAACCGTTTCATCTTTGAGTATTTCTTCCATTTGTTCTATATATTGGGGCAATGCATTATCAAATGCAGCGTGTCTCGTAGAAGAGTGGCAGTCATGGAAACCCAGGCTGTCTGGTCGTGAATGGTGACATTGGCATGATCGGTATCCATCATCACATCCCCCCAATATTCCCGGTCGCTTTCAATGATCTCGCGGATGCGCTGGTGACCGACAAACCATTCGTTGCCGTTGCGTTCGTATGCGCCAATCCCTATCATTTCGATATTTTCATCCGATGCAAAAAGATCCATGACCTGGTCCAGATGATGAACATCGCGCGCAACATAAGCTTGCCTAAATTGCTCCAAAGTGGTTTTTAATTCGTCTTTTGTCTGCATCGTACCTCTCTTTTTCTCTTCTATCCATTGTATGGATTGTAGAAGAAAAACGAAGAGATAACTGACCAATTTTGTGATGATTTATTGAGTTTGTTATACTAAATTTTCCAAGGCATCCTGCAGGGTCTTCCCTGCTGATTCCCAATTCAGTTCTTTCAGATATCTTTCTCGGGTTGTCTGGCATAATCTGAAGTAGGTGGATGGATGGTTGATTAATTCTTTGATGGTTTCTGCATATATTTCTGGAGGGCTATCTTGCGGTAATACGATGCCGGATTTTGTGTGCTCTACAGTGGTGGCTAAGCCACCAGCAGAATTGGTGATGGTTGGCACGCCAAAAATGGCAGCTTCACTTGGCACTATCCCGGCGGCTTCGAACCTGGCGGGATGGATGAGAAGGTCAGCCCAGCGATATTGATCCAGATACGCTTCAAGTTGATCCGGATCAGTTTTCTTAAAGTAATCCATGAAGTGAATATTTTCCTGATCTTGACCCTGCTGCCCAACGATACGGAGTTCGGCTGGGTATCCGCTGTTGTTCAGCAATTGAACGATCTTGATGGCAATATCCACCCCTTTTCTGTCCTTCTCTTTTCCGACCAGCAGTAGGTGAGCGGGGTTTGAAATCCTGGTTGGGATTTGAACGGTTTGTTCATATTTTGGATCGGGTAAAGAGGCGGGATTGGGGAAAACAAGAATTTTTTCTGCGGGAAAATGATATTCCTTGATTAGAATATCCGCCGACCAGGTGCTGTTGGTGATCGCCAGGTTTGTTTTGTTTAATACCTTCCTTTCCCATTGCAACATGCGTTTATACTCGAATTCGGAGAAGAGATGCCACTGCTGGTGCATTCCCCAGAGGGTAGTGTCCATCCGATATATGATAGGAATACTGCTGTTGCAATAGACAAGCGGAGCGATGTTTTTGGAGAAGATCAAATCGGGCGTAAACTCATTAA
This sequence comes from Anaerolineaceae bacterium, assembly GCA_003446605.1. Taxonomy (GTDB): domain Bacteria; phylum Chloroflexota; class Anaerolineae; order Anaerolineales; family Anaerolineaceae; genus UBA4781. The sequence goes on along the minus strand of DMDF01000195.1, from coordinate 11,143 downwards.
TGGCGGATTGAACAGCTTTACTGCTTTCGTGTAAAAATCGCATAGAGAATTTTGCATACCGTGCATGCGAGAAAAGATGATGGAATTTCCGATAAACTCTCTCCAGAAAGGAAGGATTGTCGATGAAGGGACCGGCTATTTTCACATCTGCCCCCATTCGCAAAAATGCTTGATAGAACTGGTAATCAGAACCACTTCCTTCGTTCAGATCCCTCGGGTCGTACTTAGTTGTGATATACAATATCTTCATAAACATTTATAAAGTGGAAATGTTATGTTCGTTTAATTCTTGATTCTTGATCATGATAGGATTGATGATTATTTTTGTCAAGGTGGTTCATGTAACGAGACGGTTTGCACAGAATAACGAGCAATTAGATTACGCTCATGGGAGGGTCCATAAATGTTATATTTCCAAATGGGATGCAATGAATTTATGTTTTGTTAATAGAAAAATTGTGTTTGAATCTCTACAATTTCAATCAAAACAAACTAGAATTAGGCTTAATTGACCTTACCTATGACGAGCAGTACATGAAAAAATTACTAATCTTATTCGTATTGATGATCATAATACTTGGGGGATGTACCCCGTTGTTTTCATCTTCCGCATCCATAGTAGCAGATGAAGAAATTGTTGCCACTATTACACCTATTGCTACAGCTCTACCTTCACCGACACTCAGCCCTTATTCCATTGAAGCATTGGAAGAACGGACGTATGGTGAAGGAGATCTCAATGTAGAATACCTGTGGGAGAGAAATGAGGATTTTGTACGTTATTACATTACCTATCCAAGCGATGGCTTGACCATTCATGGTTTTATCGATGTGCCGGAAGGGGAGGGTCCATTTCCGGTCGTGATTGCTCTGCATGGATATATCCCGGCATCGGAATATGAGACCCTGGATTACTCAACTCGTTATGCTGATTCTATTGCCAGACAAGGATATATTGTTCTGCACCCTAATATGCGTAATTTTCCGCCATCAGACAGCCCTGAGAGGATCAGGGATTCTTTAACCGGCTATACTGTGGATGTGATGAATTTACTCGCACTCGTCAGGAATATGGCAGGGCATGAGGGCATCTTTGAAAATGCTGATATTGAGCGACTCGGAATCTGGGGGCACAGCCTTGGAGGAGGCATCGCGTTGCGAGTGGCAACCTTGGTGGATGATATTGATGCGATCGTTCTATATGCAGCAGTCACACAACGTTATAATGATGATCCGATTGGGCTGCCGGTTTACGACCTGCGCGTGATTGATGCCCCCTTTAGCATTCACCATGGGACGGAAGATGATACTGTATCCATTTCATGGACAGAGACGATCTGTTCCACCCTGGAGAACTTGGGGAAAACGCATCAGTGTTTCTATTATGAAGGACAACCGCATACTTTTTTACGACAAGGATCAAGTGATGCTTTATTCATTCAACGTACTGTTGCCTTTTTTAATGAATATCTAAAATAGATCCTTGCTCTATGAAAATAAATAATACTATCCATTATTGTTTTTTTAAAACATCTTTAAAGCTCTGTTTGTAAAACGTTGTTTTGTATAATAAGGATGCAAAACGATAGCTTTGAAAAAGAATTAATGGAGATCGTATGGGCTTTTTAAATACCGAAATATTCAATAATTCTATAATGGATTGGATCATAGCGCTCGCTATTGCAATGGGAACATATTTTTGTATTAAGGGGGTGGTGCGCTTACTCATTCGAAAATTCAGAAAGAAAACAGAGGCGACGAAAAACCGATTTGATGGTTTTGCGTTGAAAATACTTGAACAAACCAAGGGAATCTTGATCTTTACTATCGGTTTGTATTTTGGAATTCAATATCTGGTATTACCTTTTTCCTGGAATGATGCCATTAACAAAAGTGCGATAGTTTTATTTGCATTGCAAGTCGGTTATTGGCTGGGAGGGCTGATTAATTTTCTGGTTGAACAGAAATCAGACCAGGCATCTGAAAATAAAAGTGAAAAAACAGCTATCCATGCATTTGGATTATTTGGCAAGATATTGATCTGGGTGATCGTGGTTATGGTCATTCTTGAAAATGTGTCTAATATGAATTTGGACGCCTTAATTACCAGCCTTGGAATAGGTGGCATCGCAATTGGGCTGGCTGTTCAAAATATTTTGAAAGATATCTTCGCATCACTTTCCATTTATTTGGATAAGCCTTTTCTGGTGGGCGATTATATTATTGTCGACGACATTGGGGGGACAGTACAAAATATAGGGATCAAAAGCACCCGAATTAAAACATTATTAGGTGAGGAGGTAATATTCGCAAACTCAGATCTACTGGAAAGCAGAGTTCATAATTTTCGCAAGCTGGAAAGACGGCGTGAATCTATGGAAATAAGGATTTCAGTGGAAACTAGTTATGAAAATTTGCGCATGTTGCCTGAATTGTTTGCTCATTCGATTAAAAATCAGGAATTAGCCAGTTTTGAGAGAGCACATCTCGCCAGATTGGAGGAGTATGCATACGTGTTTGAGATCGTCTATTTCATTGAAAGCGCGGATTATACCCAATATATGGATACCAAACAAGCTGTATATCTGGAGATATTGAAACAGCTGCAGGAAAAACAGATCGAAATGCCTTATCCGACAAAAACTATCGTTATAAATAAATAGAATCTGTACATTTCCCTTACAGATGGTTGTGTAGACCTCACTGATATGTTAGCATAGCTCATCAATATTATCGTTTTACTTCTAGACGGAGGGTGTCATGGCGATTGCAATTATCACGGATTCAGATTCAAGTTTATCATCAACCTTAACGGAAAAATATAACATTCAACAGGTACCCATATCCATCCAATTCGATGAAGATGTATTTTATACCAATGTTGATATTGATGATGAACAAGTATTTCGACGAATTGACAGGGAAGGTAAATTACCCACAACTGCTGCCCCATCACCGGGCAGCTTTGTTAATGCATTTGAGCAGGCATTTGGAAAAGAGAAAGCGGAAGCTATCATTTGTTTTTGCGTGAGTGGTGAAATCAGCGCAACCTACAGCACAGCCAAATTAGCAGCCCAGGAATTCCAGAATAAGCGTATAGAGGTTATTGATACGCGCAGCCTGACGATGGGGCAGGGCTTTATGGCAATTGTTGCTTCAGAAGCGCTTCAACGGGGTGCAAGTATAGAAGATGCTATCGCACTGGCAATGGACACTGGCAGCCGTGCGCATGTCTACGGCGCTCTGGCGACCCTGAAATACCTCTCCATGAGTGGAAGGGTGAGCCATCTCGCTGCGGGGATGGCAGGTATGCTGAATATCAAGCCCATCCTGGCGATGCAGAATGGAAAATTGGAATTGTTGGAAAAAGTACGAACCCAGAAAAAAGCATGGAAGCGTGTAATTGAATTAGTGAAACAAGATGTGGATGACCAAGAAATTGAACGTATGGCTATCCTGCATGTGACTGCGGATAAAGAGGCGGCGGATTTCAAGAAATTGCTGCAAGAAAACGTACAATGTCCACAGGATATCCCGTTTGTACAATTGACACCTGGTTTATCTATACATACAGGCGCCGGTTTGGTTGGTGTGGCGTTTGTAGTAAAAAAATAAAGCGTTTATCACCAATCATAATTAGTAAACCAGTTTATAATTAACCGTATGACTAATGACCCACATGAACAAAATCCGGCAGGGAAGATGTTTCCCTATGTTAGCCGGGCTATTAAAAATAGTGCGGATTTAATGCTTGAGAAAAGCGGGCTCCATCACGGGCAGGCGCGTTTGTTGATGATATTATCCCATGCTGATGGGATGAGCCATTCAAAGATTGCCAGGGATTTACACATTTCCCCAGCGGCTGCTACAAAGGTTATCAAACGAATGGAGCAGCAAGGTTATGTGCAACGCAGATCTGACCCAACCGATGAACGGATTTCCCGAGTATATCTAAAAGAAGAGGGATTGATTCTTGTGCAAAAGATCCATGCGACATTTGACCGGCTGGAATCGATCATGTTTAGGGGTTTTTCAGATGATGAGTTAGTTGTTTTAGAGACACTTTTGACTCGGATTTATGATAATCTGCAGGAAAACATACTTAATGATAATAAATAACGTGAAGATTCTGAAACGCACCCATTATTAAAATCACATAAGAAAGTATTGCAGTAATATTGACAGAATTGTTATTGTCGTCGTAGTATGTAACCGGTTAATATTGTATGGGTTAAGTAATAATGAATATTCATCTTATTACTTTGCAGATGTCAAAATTTCTTTGTTTAAAGATAGATTAGGAGGTTGCCATTGATTAAAAAACTGGCGAAATACATAGGGCAATATAAAAAATATGTGCTGGTTGCTCCGATTTTAGTATTATTGGATGTGATTGCAGAATTGAGTATGCCTCTATTAATGTCGAAGATCGTGGATGTTGGGATACCTGGAGGGGATAATGGTTATATTGTCCGAATAGGGATCTACATGATATTACTTGCCATTGCAGCCATTGTTCTGGGTGTCATGAATATGAAGGTCTCGGCGACGGCAGGGCAAGGCTTCGGGGCAAATTTACGAGAGGCTTTATTTAAAAAAGTTCAAAGCTTTTCTTTTACGAATATTGACCACTTTAGTTCAGCTTCTTTGATTACACGTTTGACCAATGATGTTAATAACCTCCAGATGACATTTATTATGGGAATCCGGTTGATGCTGCGTGCCCCCATGATGTTAATTGTAGCTTTAATCCTTGCATTTCAAATTAATGCCCAGCTTTCTTTAGTTCTAGCAGTGGCAATACCCATACTTGTGATTGCGATAGCTTTTATCATGAGCAAAGCGGTCAAGCTGTATGCGGTAATGCAAGAAAAGATCGATGCGCTGAATAATACCGTTCAAGAGAATTTGATTGGGATCCGGGTCGTGAAATCGTTTGTGCGTCAGAACCACGAAAAGAAAAAATTTAAAAAGACAAATGATGACCTGACAGCAGCCGCGATCCGCGCCGCGAATTTAGCCTTAACTGCCATGCCGATCATGATGTTTGTGATCAACGGAGCTACGATAGCGATCATGTGGTTCGGTGGCGGAATGGTTGGGAATGGAACCATGGGTACCGGAGAGTTGATCAGCTTTATCAGTTATGTCATGCAAATATTGATTTCTATCATGATGCTTTCCATGGTGATCCTGATGATTGCTAGGGCGGAAGCCAGCGGCAAACGCATTTTGGAGGTTCTGGATGAAGAAGTGGATATTGTAGACCCTGTGTCACTGACTACAGATACAACGAATTTGCAGATCCCAGCATCAGGAATGGTGGCTGGTCCTGTCAATACAATAAAAACAGGAAAAGTTGAATTCCGTGATGTCTCGTTTAAATACGCTGTTTCTGGTAGTGGTGAATATGTTCTGAACAATATAGATTTTGTAATCCAACCTGGTGAATTGGTTGGGATTGTTGGGGGAACAGGAACAGGGAAAACCACAATGGTTAATCTTATCCCCAGACTGTACGATGTTACGGATGGAGCGGTCTTGGTGGATGATGTGGATGTTCGCGAGTACAATCTCACTGATCTACGTAAAGGGATTGGCGTGGTATTACAGCAAAACACACTATTTAGTGGCACAATCCGTGAAAATTTACTGTGGGGCAATGAACATGCTACACAGGAGGAATTGGAGACCGCGTGTAAAGATGCGCAAGCACATGATTTTATCATGTCATTCCCACAAGGGTACGATACAGTTTTAGGTCAAGGGGGGGTGAATATTTCTGGAGGACAAAAACAACGGCTGTATATTGCCAGAGCAATGTTGAAAAAACCAAAGGTCCTCATTCTGGATGATAGTACCAGCGCGGTTGATTCAGCTACAGAAGCTAAGATTCGTGAATCTTTCCACTCCAACCTGAAAGACACCACCGTGTTTATCATTGCGCAGAGAATTAGTTCTGTAAATAAGGCAGATAAAATCCTTGTCCTTGATGATGGCAAGATTGTAGGGATGGGTTCCCATCAAGAACTGATGGCAGGCAATGCGGTATATCAAGAGATCAACACATCGCAGCAGGAAGGAGTATTATCCAATGCCTGAGAATAATAACAATAATAACAAAGTAAAGACTGAACAACGCGGACCCAATATGGGACGTGGTCCAGCGCGCAGTTTTGAAAAACCTAAAAATGCACGTACAGCATTGGCTCGTCTGATAACCTACCTGGGGAAGAATAAAGGGCTGTTAATTTTGGTGGTCGTTTTTATACTTCTTAGCACGGCGTCTTCACTGGCGGGGAGTTATTTCCTTAAACCTCTTATCAATGATTACATTATCCCTGGTGATCTACCCGGTTTGGCTAATGCCTTATTAATCTTGGGTGGTATTTACCTGGTGGGTATACTTTCTTCGTTCTTTCAAAATCGTTTGATGGTACGCATTGCACAACGTACAATCAATACCCTGCGTCGTGATTTGTTTGAAAAACTGCAAACATTACCATTGCGTTATTTTGATGCACATACTCACGGTGAATTAATGAGCCGTTTTACGAACGATGTGGATAATGTTCAGAATGCGCTTGAACAAAGTTTCCCGCAGTTCGTTTCGAACATACTATCCTTCATTGGTTCTATCGTGATGATGATTGTTTTAAGTCCAACGTTGTTCATAGTGACAGCAGTAGTGCTTGTGTTGATGTTTATTATCATGAAGGAAATTACCGGAAAGAGCAGTAAATATTTCCGTGAACAGCAACGTACGCTTGGTATGGCGAACGGGTACATTGAAGAAATGATAAGTGGACTGAAGGTTGTGAAGGTTTTTACTCATGAAGAGAAAGCAGTGAGTACCTTCTCTCAGTTGAATGAAGAATACCGAGTAGCTGGCACTAATGCTAATTTCTACGCTGGTGTGGTGATGCCTATTCTCAATAATTTAAATAATATTTCCTATGCCGCGACAGCTATGGTGGGTGGAATCTTATCCGTCGCTGGGCGTTTTGACCTGGGTTCACTGGCTGCTTTCTTGCAGTACTCACGCCAATTTGGACAACCTGTGGTCCAGATTACAAACCAGTTGAACAATGTATTAGCCGCACTGGCTGGTGCTGAACGTGTCTTCGAGGTAATGGATCAGGAACCTGAAGAAGATAATGGCATAGTTACTCTGGTTGGTGTCACAAAGAAACAAGATGGTTCTATGGAGGTACTGGAAGACGATGGACGACCTAGCCATTGGGCATGGAAGTATCCCCAACCAGACGGCACGATTCAATACGTTGAGTTGAAAGGAGATGTACGTTTTCACGATGTGACCTTTGGTTATGAACCGGATCAGACCGTCTTGAAAGATATATCTTTATATGCTAAACCCGGTCAGAAGATCGCTTTTGTCGGTTCTACCGGTGCCGGGAAAACGACCGTCACGAACCTCATCAACCGCTTCTACGATGTCGAGAAAGGGCAAATTACCTATGATGGTATTGACATCAAATTAATCAAAAAAGCGGATGTGCGTCGATCGTTGGGAATGGTGTTACAGGATACGCATCTTTTTACCGGAACGGTGATGGAAAACCTTCGTTACGGTCGATTAGATGCCACTGATGAAGAATGCATTGAAGCCGCCAAACAGGTCAGCGCTCATTCCTTTATCAAACGTTTGCCGCAAGGATATCAAACAGAGTTAAGTGGAGATGGAACGAACCTTTCTCAAGGTCAGAGACAACTGCTGGCGATTGCGCGTGCCGCTGTTGCGGATCCGCCAGTGATGATCCTCGATGAGGCGACCAGTTCCATCGATACGCGGACTGAACGATTGATCGAAAAAGGTATGGATAAATTGATGGAAGGACGCACGGTATTCGTCATTGCACACCGACTTTCAACGGTCCGTAATTCCAATGCTATCATCGTACTGGAAGATGGGCAAATCATCGAACGCGGTGACCATGATGATCTATTGGAACAAAAAGGCAGGTACTACCAACTCTATACCGGGCAGTATCAATTGACGTAGAAAAGCACTTTTTTCTATGTCGGATGTAGTGACATGGAAAAAAGAAAAAGATTAATTATACAAAGCAGGTCCTTTGTTAGGCGGATCTGCTTTTTGTATTTACGTCAACTCTATTCTTCCTAAATTTCCGCATAATCCCATTTGTTTATTTCTTATGCAGAGCGTGCGTTGCAAAATCACATCATGAATTTTATATTAGCAGCGATCAGGTGAAGATTTCATATGTGGTAATTATTAAAGAGCAAAAATAAGCGCGTAATGGTTTCCTAACTAAAAATGATCGCGTAATGTATTGGGGTAAACTAAACGTAGACCGATTAAAATATAAAATGAAAGATGCACTTGGAGCCGATGGAGGAGGCTCAAAAGTTCATGCTTTGATTGCGTCAAAAGATGAGATCATCCGCAGTCATGCTCAGGGGTTCCAGCAATCGTCAGAGAAACAGGTTGCGCCTTCATTGGACAGACGAAATCCAAAGTACTGTGAAAGGGGTTAATTTAAGCTCAGCTATATATAGAAATGATCAATGTCGGCAGCGTTAAAATCGGGAGTGATGTGACCGTATGGCATTACAGTCGGTATTTGAACCGGTGGTAGGATCACTTTTGCTGCCATTAGAAGAAATAGTCTCAAAGACCACATGCTGTGTGTCAGAATTTAGAGTGTTCCATTCCAGGAGACCCGTTAATCAAGCAAACAACCTATACTGAAATGCTATTTTTCACGATATGTTTGGGGAAGATGTAGCCCCACTCTTCTCGTTCCAATCTTCCAGAGCATGAACTTGCCAAGTTTTTGTAGTGTAAACATCGTTGACGCACGGAGGGAATATCAGCAGAACTTGGAATTTGTAACTGTCTATTTGCCGCATTGTTGCAAAATTTCACAATAGCTGGGAATATTTCGTGTAACAGGATTATTACAACGAAATTCGATTTTTTGTTTATACTTTTAGGGGCTCAACACAGAGTCAATATTATTTTTAAGGAGGAAAGTATGCTGCACGAAGAAGAAAGAGCTGCTTTTATTGCAGAAAGAGTAGAGAAAAGCAAGACCAGTACAGAAAATGGCACTTATACCCTGTCTGGCTGGCGTGGAAGTGAGTTAACCTTACCGATTATGATGTTGGATAACAAATTTATGGCGTACACCATTTCAGATCCGCGTACTGCTTCCATGCATTTTCAATATGGTCGTGAGCATCCCGAAGCCGGTCTCTTTTTCTTTAATAATGGTGATGATGAAAAAGTGCAAAGGGCACAGGAAGAGATTATTCTTTATCTGGTTAAAAATCGTTTTTTAGGCGAAGCTATTCTTGAAAATCCGGTGGTGAGAGGGCGAGAACCGGTTGTGATTACTTCAAAGGGTTACATTGTTAAAGGCAATATCAGTGTTGCAATCTTAAGAGAAATTGGGGAGCAAATGCTGTATTGTGTGGTATTACCCGATGATGCAACCCAAGATGAGATAAATAAATTTGACGATCAATGTTGATCGTGCATTAAACCACATATTGGGTATATGGTTGAGATCTCACCTTTTTTGTGAGATCTCTTATTTTAAACCGTGGAATTTTTGATGAATTTATTTTGATTTTTAGGTTTAGATATCGATTGATAAATAATTTACTATTGATTTACATTCATTTTAACAAGTCTCCGCTATAATTTTTAAATGGAATTTCATATTTCCTCCAAAGCACGGAAGAAATACCAGTTTGAAGAATCCCTTTTCTCTTTCAAGGGGAATATCATTTTTGCAAATTTCCACGCTGCACGTGTGTTTGCCCAGCGCATAAATGAAAAGCGCGATCTGGTGGCACACCCTGAATTGACCGTCCGCGCAGGGCAGGTCAATGCCATGGGGCTAATAGATGAGATCTTTCATCATGTGATCGCTTTATATCGCACACAGAAAGTTCCATTGCTCTATCAGGAGCTGGAAACGGCGTTGATCGCCGGATTGGGAAAACGCAAATTCAAATCTCTGCTGCGCGCTTTTACACGCGAATTTCCTCCCACCGCTGTTTTTCAAGGTAAATCGACTATTGATGAATACCTGGAGGGGGAGACAGACCATATTCCCCACCGTCACAGTATGCTGGAAGAACTGCTCATGCTGTGGTTGGCGAACCAGAATCCGGCTTTCCAGCCTTACCAGGAATTATTCATTGATACAAACCTGCGGGAAAATTCTTCTTATGAACAATCTATCCAAATTCTGCAGGAATTCTTTTCCACACAACCCGGATTCGGACCAGATGACCAGAATCTGGTGGATATGCTACGCAGCCCCGCCATTGCAGAGCCGACTTCCCTCAAAGGGCAGTTGGATTACATCCGCACGCGCTGGGGAAACTTACTGGGACACTATTTGCTCAAGCTGCTTGGTAGTCTCGATCTTTTTTCAGAGGAAGAACGTTTACGCGGATTTGGTCCTGGACCAGTCCCCATTCCTGTATATGGTAGTGCACCGGGTGATATGGAGGTGGAGCATTTCAGTCCGGATGCTCACTGGATGCCGCGTCTGGTTTTGATGGCGAAGAATACCTATGTATGGTTAGACCAACTTAGCAAACACTACCAACGTCCTATAACACGATTAGACCAGATCCCGGATGAAGAGCTGGATAAACTGGCAGATTGGGGTATTACAGGGTTGTGGCTGATCGGGTTGTGGGAACGCAGCCGGGCTTCGGCGCGTATTAAGCAGCTGTGCGGAAATACTGAAGCCATTGCATCTGCTTATTCCTTGAAGGATTATCGCATTGCACAAGATCTGGGTGGGGAAGAAGCGCTGGCACAATTACGCTCCCGCTGCTGGCAGCGGGGTATTCGCCTAGCGAGCGATATGGTGCCCAATCACATGGCAATCGATTCGAACTGGGTGTACGAGCATCCGGATTGGTTTGTCTCTTTACCCTATTCTCCTTTTCCATCTTATTCATTTAACGGACCCAATCTAAGTGAGGATGATAGAAAAGAAATCTTCATTGAGGATCATTATTATGATCGCAGCGACGCGGCAGTGGTTTTCAAATATCACGACGTCGCCGCCAACCGAACTTCCTATATTTATCACGGCAATGATGGCACCAGCATGCCCTGGAATGACACTGC
>DMDF01000177.1 GCA_003446605.1 Anaerolineaceae bacterium | reverse complement strand
GCTTCTGCCAGACGAATGCTGCGCGGGACGATGGTTTGGAAAACTTTATCAGGGAAGAATTTTCGTACCTCCTGTACCACGTCCATTGCTAACCTGGTTCTACCATCATACATGGTGAGAATGACGCCTCTCACATCCAGCTCTGGGTAAAGCGAGCGCTTGATACGCTGCAAAGTGTCAGTGAGCTGTCCCAGTCCTTCCAGCGCCAGGTATTCACATTGTACCGGGATGAGCACGCCATCTTTCGCAGCAATCAATCCATTAATGGTGAGAATACTCAGGGAGGGGGGGCAGTCGATTAAAATATAATCGTAGCGCTCCACTACCGGCTTGATCATCTCGCGCAGCCGAAAATCTCGATTTTTAGAATCCATTAACTCCACTTCTGCCCCAGCCAGCGCTGGTGAGGATGGTAGAATGGACATCTTCAAGCGAGGATTATGCAAGATACTCGGTCCGATAGGTGTGATACCGACCATGACTTCATACGCCCCCTTTTTAACGGTGAGTTTATCAATTCCTAACGAGGATGTTGCATTTGCTTGGGGATCCACATCCACAATCAGTACTTTCTGACCATAATATCCAAGAAAGGCGCCCAGGTTGATCGCGGAGGTCGTTTTGCCAACCCCACCTTTTTGATTTACCAGAGTATAAATCTTTGCCATCATTTCTCAATTCTGTTTGATGATTTCGACCATTTTTTGATTAATTTCCAGTGTGGTTGGGATACTTGCCAGTCCTTTTCTGCTGATGGAAAGAGAAGCCAGCTGAACGGCGACCTTCGCGGCAGCCCAGGGGTCTTTTGTGATATAGAGACGTGAGAAGAACACCGCAGCGAAAATATCACCCGCGCCAGTGGAATCTGCTATCGGAATGTGGGGGGCTGGGAAGTAGCGTGCATCGCCTTTCCAGTACACACGGGCACCATCTTCTGCCTCAGTTATGACCAGAATCTTGCTCAACCGTACCAATTCATCGATCTTTTTTTCATCTCCTCCAACATCTTCCATACTTAATACCACGGCTTTCAAAAGAGGGAGCGCTTCAGCAGCCCATTCCCAAGCAACCGGGTGGACCAAACCCTCCTTGTCCCAGCTGCGCATCCAACCCTGCGGGGTCGCACATAGAAAAGCATCAGGGGGGAAACCTCGTATCGTTTTAAGCGAGATTTCCTGTGCCACCGGTCCGAAATGGATAATATTGGACTGCTTCCAGGTTGGTGGGATATCATCTGGAATGAGTTCTTTTGCCTGGGAATAACAAAATTGCTTGCGTTTTCCCTGAACCATAATATTCTCAAATTGGGTAGCGCAATCACATTGCGTACGTTTAATTTCAAGTTGGGTGCAGGACGGGAATTGGAAATCTTGTGGATAGGAAGTGATTAACCGTACGGGATGCCCAAGTGCGCAGGCTGTCAGGGAAGAATATGTGGCAGTACCGCCTAGTTCCACACCCGTAGGAGTGAGGTCCTGGGTCACATGGCCAAGGAGTAGGTAAGAAATTTCATGTGATGACATGCAAGCATTGTTGTTTCAAGGTATTCTTAGTTCTGTAAAATTATAGCATGAAGTGGGTTGTTCTAAGTTGGGTTAGAAGATTCCCTTTGCCCTGAGGTAGGAAAAATCAGTAAAACAATGCTTACCAGCAGTGCAATGCCGAATAACACGGTGGCGGTTTGGAAATCATACAGGATCGGGATTCCGCCTGAATTCCAACGCTGTAAAAAGCTGTACAGGAAGGGCGAGAGGAACTGCCCAAGATTAGATCCTGCTACCACCATTGAGATCGTTCGGGCGGTGTTGTTGGGAGATGCATATTGGGTGGCTCGCAGCATGATCCCGGGGAACAGGATTCCCATCCCACAACCAGATAGAAAAACTCCCAGATAGGTGAGAAATACAGTGGTGGAGAAAGCCATCAACGCGAAACCGGCTACCATTAAAGTAATGCTGAAAACCCATACATAGCGTTTGAAAAAACGCATCAGTTTTGCGAAGAAAAGATTGATCAAGGTGGATGCCATGGTCGAGATCGAAGCAGCGAATCCGGCGGCTTGGGAATTCCCGATACCACGCGCATCAATTAGATGTGCGATACCGGTGGGGAAGATATAGAAGGTAACCATTAATAAACCGGCATTCACTGCGATGATGGTTCCCATCTTTGTTAGACCAGGTTTGAATGAAGATTGTTGTGCTGGTGCAGCAGCAGGTGGTTCTGGCAGCCAGAAAAATGTGATCAGCAGGACGATGAGAGCAATTCCGTAGATACCAAAAGCATAGCGCCAGGAGAAGCTTGCTAACCAGCCAGTGAGCAGGGGGGAAATCACTGCCACGGCATGTGAAACGACCGTTGAATTGCCGATCAGTTTAACGCGTTCTTCACCATCATAAAAACTTGAGATCAAAGCCGTGGAAAAAGTATTGGTGACTCCCGCGCCCAATCCAAGGATGATGCGAAACACGAGGATGGTCGAAAACTGATTGCAAAACGCAGCACCGATGCCACCGATCATATACAAGATCAACCCACTGAATAAAAGGGTTCGTTTAGGGAGCTTATTTGCCAGAATACCTGTCAGCAAAGAAGAAAAAATGATCACCAGCGCAGGCAGTGTCAGCATCATGCGTATATTCGTCATTGACACTTCCGGGAAAGCTCGACTCAAATAAACCAACATGGGCGCGATAGAAGCATTGGTCATGATGTTCAAGGCAGAAACGGAGAGCACAGAGATCTTTTTCTTATCCATATTGGTGAATTCTTTCAGGTGAGTAGATTTCATCTAAAAATGAGAGATTCTATCGTACCTGACGTGCTGCTCCCTGTCAAATCTCGAACTTATGGCGATTTAAAGCAGGCTGATATATAATTTCAAGAAGTAACTCAACGCTGGCTTTGGGAAGGATAAAGAGAGATTGTCCAGAGGGGATGAATGAAAAGAATAATGGATTTACCGGATAATGAAAGACCACGTGAAAAGATGCTGAGTCGCGGTGTAGCGAGCTTAAGCAATGCGGAGCTGTTGGCGATTTTATTACGTGTCGGCGTGGAAGGCAAGAGTGCTGTAGACCTTGGAGATCAGCTTTTAGAGGAGTTTCACGGAATTGCAGGAATCCATGCGGCAGATGTGGACGAGCTATGTGCGGTGCATGGTATGGGGCAGGCGAAAGCCGCTCAATTGAAAGCTGCCCTTGAACTTGGTGCTCGCCTGCATCAGGAACCTTTAGAAGAGCGACCGCTGATCGATAGCCCTGAAAAAGCTTATGAGATCTTGAAATATGACATTCTGCAGAATGACAGGGAAACTCTATGGGTGCTGGCGTTGAATACTCGCCATCGTTTGATCAAAAAGAAGAAGTTATATCAAGGCACACGCAACTTTTCGTCGGTCAGAGTGGCAGAGATCTTCGAATTTGCAGTTCTGCAGCATGCGGCTGCCATCATTCTTGCCCATAATCATCCCAGTGGAGAAGCTTCAGCGAGTCAGGAAGATGTGCGCATTACACAGGAGATCCGTAAAGCTGGTGAAATACTGGAGATTGCATTGCTGGATCATATCATTATTGTACCGGGAGGATACCAGTCACTAAAGAAAGACCACCGCAGTATTTTTGATTCCACAAACATCTTCTACGATGTTTGAAAATTTGGGGATTTTATAATTTTTTATTATATAGTTATAAAAAAAAGAAAAGAAGGATGTGTAATGGCTGATTTGGTAAAAGGGATTGACATCTCGGATGAAAACGAAAGTTTGGATTGGAATACGGTTAAGGAACTAGCTATTCAGTATGCTTTTATCAGAGCCTACACCGGTTTGAAAGAGGATAAGAAATTTCGAGAGTATTGGCAAAATGCAGCTTCTGCAGCAATCTGGCGGGGAGCGGTGCATACTGTTCTGCCTACAGAAGATGGGCACCAGCAAGCCGTGCGCTTTGTTGAATTGATGAATGATTTCCAGATGGATCTCCCGGCTGTTCTGGATGCAAGTAAAGGTGCTACCCTAGATCAAATGAATGTCTGGGGAGAACGAATTCACACCGGGTTGGAGAAAAAACCTATCCTCTATATTTCAGCAGGGTTGTGGAATGGCATTGAGGATACGTCAGGCGTGAAACAATACGTTTTACCAAAGTTTGATCTTTGGGTGGCAAACTGGCAGTACAATGGTTTGCCTGAGGTTCCAACTTTACCGCGCGATTGGGATGCATGGCATTTCTGGCAATACGGTAAAGGTTGGAATTATTTCAATGGTGATGTAGAAGATTTACGCGAATATGCTAATATCAAACCGAAATTAAAAACGGTAACGATCCTCTCAAATTTTCTGCGCGGGCGTGCTCGACCTATGTATGTGCCGGGTCAATCTGAGATTATCTTTTCCAAAGGTCAGGTACTGCAAGCTACAGAATCCGCAATGGTTCACGAAGCAGTAAGCGGAATCACCTGGATCCAGGTGGAAATTCCCTCTTGCCCTTGCTGTCGCATGTGGGTTTCCAGTCATCCATACTATGTGAAAATCGAGGAAAAATTACAGTAGTATGTTTTTAACAGAAAGATTATAGGTAGACAAATTCGATTTCAAGGAAAATCATTTTCTAATCATTTAAAACAATTATTGACGATTGAATTGATATGTATTAATTATAGAGTGTTCATATTAAGATATATTTGTCTGTGGTAAAAAAAAAATGAGTACGGATATGCTTGTTATGCTAGAATAAACGGAAGTTCAGTCAATAATCGAATACAAATCTGAAAAAGGCAAAATCGGTGAAAACCGGTGACGCAAAGCCACGAGCCTAATGCCAAACAGGCAATGGTCGTCGGGTTGCTAAGGAATCAAAAAACCGGATTATAGCCAATCCGTTTTTTTGATTAAGGGTAAATGGAACATGGAAAAATTGATATTACTTCATATCCATGAAAAGAAGAAAGCGCGCATTATTTTTATATTTCTTACCTTTATGCAAATCATTATCAATTATTTCCTATATAAGTACAAATTATGCGAATCCAATCTGTCTGACTTATTATATGTGCCAATAACAATTGCTTCATTCGTTTTTTCTATTCCTACTGCAATTAGTCAAGGTCTATTAGGAGGTGGCTTATTAAGCGTAGCTTATAAATTATCTATTGGGGGAGAATTCAAAGATCTACTAATTTATGCTTTACAACATACGAGCAGTTATGTGAGTGCTGCATTAATTATTGGAGTATTAAAAAATAAACTTGAAAGGTTTTACTTGCGCCAAGAAGAAATGTTTTACATTGATGAATTTACAGGTTTATTGAACATGTCTGCTTTTAATAGAGATATTAAAGAGATTGGTGAAGAAAAAACATCTCCCCGAATTAAGATGGTCTTGGTTGAAATAGTGAACCAATATGAAATCAGCGCTGCTTTTGGGCAACAAATGCTGTTTAAAATGCAAGCTGTATTACAACAAAGCGCACAAGAATTATTGGGTTGTGAGATAAATGTTTATCAGATCCAGTTGAACACACTGCTGATTGCTATTCCTGTTGGTCAGAATACTGAACGGCTTGAAGCTATCGGTGATCCGAAACAGATCATTAATGTTGAAGGTGTTCCCATATTTTTAAATGTTGTGTGTGGTGTTTGTGAGTATCCGCGCGATGGGATTACAACTAATGAACTACTGCAAAAAGGATATATTGCCTTGCAGGAAGCGCATCATCGCAACCAGTTTTTCTATGAATATGATCCTTCTCTTGATGTACCACAGAAAATAATTCTATTAGGGCAAATCCAGAGTGCTTTGGAAAAAAAGGAAATTGTCTTTCACTATCAACCTATTCTGAATGCAAAGGGATCTGTTCATAGTGTTGAAGCTTTAGTGCGGTGGGATCATCCCCAGATGGGATTGTTATCTCCCTCTTTATTTATTCCAGACCTAGAATTAACAGGGATCGCAAACTACTTGGTTGATTATTCTCTTGATTATAATCTTGAAAAATTGAAAACTGTAGTAAATGAGGGCTTTCATATTCAAATGGCTATTAATATATCCATCATGAATTTACAGCAACTCGATTTTACAGAACGAGTTCTCTCTGCTTTAAAAAAATATGATTTATCTCCATCTTGCCTGATTCTAGAAATTACTGAAAGAGGATTTTTGGCTGATTCTGAAGAAAGCAGCCGGAATATTAATGATCTCTCACGAATGGGGGTATCGTTCCATATCGATGATTTTGGCGTGGGCTTTACAAGTATTGGAATATTACGTAAATTTGGTATCCACAGTATAAAAATAGACCATTCATATATCACAGACCTGCCTGGAAATGAGGTAAATGAAGCAGTTGTTAAGTGTGTGGTCTCTATGGCAAAAAGGATCGGTCTGAAAACAGTTGCGGAAGGAGTAGAGGATATCAACCTGATGCCCCCCCTGAAAAAAATGGGCGTGAATTATTTCCAGGGTTATGCTATCGCCAGACCTATGCCATTTGATGAACTGCAGGTTTGGCTGAAAGAGCATTCTAAATCCAGAAAGTTGCTGAAATAAGCTTAGTGCCATTTCTCCGTTCTCCGTAGTGCCTCATTAGAAAAG
>DMDF01000193.1:1065-6048 GCA_003446605.1 Anaerolineaceae bacterium | reverse complement strand
ATAAAGGGGAGGAAAGAATCCCGCCCTACGGGAATTTTGTAGAGCACATTTCCAACGCACCGTTTGATTCGTTGTGAAATGGATATGAAAATCATACTCGAAGAATGAAAAAATTTACTGTCAAACTATCACATTGTTATCATGCTTTCAGTTATTAAGATTGGTACTTTTTTAAATTGGTCAGAAAAAAGTTAATATTATGGCTTGCAAAATTTCGAAAATATATCGTTAAAAAACAGTTATAATTAAAAAATGCGAAAACAAAACATCTATATATTCACATGCATTTTAATGCTTGCACTGCTGCTCAGCGCTTGCGGTGGTACTGCTGATGCCGAAGCCACACCCACCGTTGATACCGAGAGCGTCATTGCCACTTCCATAGCGGCAACCATGCAGGTCATGGCAGAAACGCAAACAGCCCAGGTGCCCCCAACACCTGAAAGCACTGCCACCCCCGAAACCCTGCCTTCCGCGACGGTTGCCGCGCTAACCCTCCCCACCGCAACGCTCCCAAGCGTACAATTACCCACCAATTGTTTAATTGCCGGTCTGGCGAGCGAGACCATCCCAGATGGCACGATCCTTGCGAAGGGAACCGCTTTTACCAAAGAGTGGCGCATCACCAATGGTGGTACGTGCGCTTGGAATACCGGTTATAAACTGGTCTTTGAAAGTGGAGATCTGCTGGGAGCCGCCAGCGAAACGGTGAACCTGACCCAAAGTGTCAATCCAGGCATGAGCACCACCGTCAGCGTCAAGATGACCGCGCCCAACAGCGATGGGAGCTACACCGGCTATTGGATGCTGCAGACCGATGCGGGCGTGAACGTTGGCAGATTTTCGGTGAACATTAATGTCGGAGCTGTAACTGCTGTTCCTTTTGCAGTGACCAGCGTGACTTACTACAGCGCGACTACTATTGCAGAAATGAATTGCCCTGGAACTCTTAATGTTCCCATCGATATCACCACAGATGGTCCCGGCACCGTGAGTTATTCCATTACCAGCCCCCTGGGTAGTGAGAGAAATAATGATATTACATTTACTGCTGCAGGCAAACAAACAATCTATTACCCCATTACGCTTGCATCAGGCGATGCTGATTTGGACATTGATGTTTATATTGGCTCTCCCAACCATCAAACCTTCTATCTAAGACACGCTGATGTAAAGTGTAAGTAATATTACACAAGGCAGCCTGCAGGCTGCCTTTTTCTATTTTCGCATTCTCCAGCTGGCAGCTGGAGAACATCCTTTCCCCTTCTTTTCTTGGCGATACCGCGACATCCAATTACAAATCTGATTGGGATCCTGTATCTCAGATGTACAACAATCTCACCTGAACTGAACTCTAGTCTTCCTGCATATACAGTTCGATAACTTTCTCTCTCATCCACACTGGCAAATGCTTCATCCCTTTTTTCCAGTTATATGAATTTGCTCTATTTTCTCACAGGAGGTCTCTTTTATTCTTGTGACTTGTTTCAGGGGGTCAATTCACAGTTCCAGAACACTCTTCATTCTGCTATTGTTCATTACTTTAAGGTAGAAATTGCTATTTCAATCAATTGCTCGCGATTAACTCCCCTCAGATCATATGCCAAGTTATCCATCGACCAGCGTAACCTAAATGTGACATCATTTTCCCAGACCTTCTTATCAGCATCCCATCCGCCTCGAATTAAGACTGCTGAATGGTTAGCATCGAGCAAGACTTCCTCCGTTGAATCAGGCGCTATTATTTCGCCCATGTCAACATCGGTTACCCGAAGAGAAAGATCAGGATGGTCATCCAAAAACCATTCAAATTCAATTGTATCGGCAAACGGACCAGCCTCATCGCCAACATAAATGCGAACGTTATTTTCGTCTAGGATATATCCAGAGGGAATATTGGTCGGCAAGTGAATGTCATATGGAAACGTCGCAAGAGCGTCACTGAGAGGCATCACTTGTGCCTCAATGATCTCTTCATCTCCGGGATAATTATCTCCCGGATAATCCTCAGTGACCACAAATTTCTGACCGGCAATAATGTCAGTGATAATCTCCGAAACAAAAGCTCTCACAGGAGAAATTGCCATTATGGAAATCAAGCTGATTACTAAAAAAACAATAACTTGAACCTGCCTTTTGCTTCTCATCAAGTTGTAGCCACTTACTAATAATCCCTGTTCAGGCTCGGAGTGATTTTGCCCCAGTTTTCTGTGCAAGTTATTAGCAAACTCAGGATCGGGCATCTCCTGCAATTGATATAGGAATCTATCGTTCATGGTGTTCCTCCAATCTGGTACGAATTTTATCTACTGTACGATACAAAATACTTCCCACATTGCTTTCGGAAAGATTGGTTATTTTGGCAATTTCGCGGTTGGTTAATCCAGCGCCATATTTCAATGCAATTAAATCCTGTTCGCGTTCTGGCAGCTCAAGAAGTATCTTATGCAATTGTTCCTTTTCCTGCTGTTGCTGAATATCTTTCTCAATATCAATGCTTAACAGTAACTCTTCGCATCGAGGTGTTGTTGCTAACCTCTGAGCAGTCATTTTGGCATTTCGTAAATATTCTTTCAATACATTTCTGGCAATTCCAAAGAGCCAGGTGGAAATCGAAGCAATTTTCGTTTGATATCTAAATCGAAGTTTCCAGGCTCGTTCAAAGGTTGTCGCTGTCAAATCTTGAGCAAATTCCCTATCACCGACCTTGTACAGGAAAAAATTGTAAATTCGCGGGAGTTCTGATTTATAAACCGAGTCCCAATCGATTTGTTCAGTCATACTACGAGGAGCCAATAGAGCTTTCGTTGGATTTTTCATCTCGTTAATATATTGACATTCAAAGAGAATGTATCACAAAAATGAGGGGATTGATTCGCCGCTGACCACAACCCATTATCAACGTTCATGAGCAGTGGAGTTTACTTAAGCGTTGGCTAACCCTTGTTAGGAGATGGGTTCCATTACCATTTAGACCAAACTCTCAATCCGAACAGTTTTTAATTTCCCGCAAGGGAAGTGAGGTCCCCTTGGGGAGACGCGTCATTCCGGGAGTCATATGAAAGGAAGTTCACGTAAGATTTGCAGGCAGCGAAAAAGGTGGACAAGGATGGGGTAGACGATGTGTCATGGTGTATAGTTGTTCATTTCTCTTGGGCTCGATGAACAGGGGACTGTCCGCTAATCCGGTAGATTTCATCTTTCCAACACCTCCTCTACCAACGCTTTAAAAGTCGGATGCTCTGTCCAATGGAGTTGCTGGGGAATAAAACAGACCATCGTCTTGAAATAGCTCTTTTTACCCTTTTTAACTTTATAGTATGGAGGTGAAATTATAAGATGAGTGATTTTTAATTATTAAAGTCCATCGGTCTTTCTATAACCATGAGTGAACTAGATAGTGTGTAATGCATTTTCCCTCCTTGATAAATATCAAAAATCTACTCCAGGTAAATGGCATTTAGATCTTTTGATTTTTTCACGATCAATAACGCAAATGAGAAAATAAAAATTATAAAGAATTCCATATAGATGTTTTTTTTATTCGCCAATGTACCGCAAATGAACATTCCAAGAGGGGATGCTAATAGGATAATAAAATCAATGACCCCCAGCACACTCCCCCTTACCCGATCATCAATTCTTTTTACGGTATAGCTATACAAAGGCTGGGTTATCGAATCAAATAAACCATAAAAGAAAAAGGAAACATACACCAGCGTCAAATCCTGCTTGAATAGGAAAACAAATACCATACTTGCCAAAGACCCTACTAATCCGCATAAAAAACTCTGCGTAACTCGTTTTGCGATCTTAGGCACGACCAACATCCCCATTATTCCACCCATGGAGAGAACGGATTTCATCATGCCGACCTCAGCGGATGACGCCTCACGGTTGGCTGAGATGGAATAGGGTAAGACGGATGATATAAAGCCATAGACTAAATTTAATGTAAAAATGGTGATACAAAAACTTCTATAATAGGAATCATTGAATATCTCGTTCTTCGCGATGAAAAGCAGTTGCTTCAACGAAAACCCGGTTTTCTTTTGTGCTCCATTTGGATCATTGGATGCACTGGGCGAAAAGACATCCATAGCGCTCTTATAATCCATCAGCATGATGCAAATTGCGGCAATCAGCAAAAATAAGACCACAGAAGAAATGATATGGATGGGTTGAGCATACAGCAAAATAAAGCCCATGGCAGCTTGACCAAGAACATTAATGCTCTGGTTCAATACACTGACAACGGATTTGAAACGAATGTAGCCGGTTTCATCCATCATCTCTGCCGAAATGGTCGTAAAGGATTTGGCGAACAGGGTATTAAAAACATCATTGACCAGAACCAGGGCAACATATAACCACACGACCGTCGCTTGAAAGCGGATAAGCCACATACTACATAGAACAATGGGGATGCTGGCTAAGGATGAAAAGATCAGCAGTTTTTTCTTATTCCTGATATCGGTGATCGTTCCTGCACCAAGAGAAAGAATGGCTCGAAATAAAATCGACCCGCTCAAGATGGTAATAAGATTCATGATATTCCCGGTAATGGAATAGACCTGCCACGATAAAAAGAAATCAAACGCAATGTCTGCCAGGGAATAAGCAGTATTCGCTGCAAGGAGCAAAGAATTATTTTTCTTCAATAATCATTCCCCGTCTTTCATCATCTATTATAAAACACACATTTGCGATCCATGAAGATAGATTGTCGCACAGATTAAGCCCTGCCCCATGGGAAATAATTTCTCCCTCACCAATAAATATAGCAGCATTTTCAAATTTATTGGACGCTAAGTGTTCGAAATGGCTTTTCGTATGGGGAATTATTCTGAGGATTGCAAAGATGGAATTACTCTTATCGTTTTAGCGGCTGTCAAAAATGTAAACCACGATTAAAATAAGAGCGGAGAGGGTGGGATTCGAACCCACGGTACCTTGCGGTACACGCGCTCTCCAGGCGCGCGC
>DMDF01000193.1:0-968 GCA_003446605.1 Anaerolineaceae bacterium | reverse complement strand
TCCAGGCGCGCGCGTTAGGCCAGACTACGCTACCTCTCCTACAATAAAAAGTATGAAATTATGCGGCGGAATTATAACACGAGATAGTTAAAACCAATCAATTACCATACAAAAAAACTCAAGGGAAAAAGATGACCATCCACATTCGAGCAATGCAAATAAGCGATTATGAACAAGCGCTGGATCTATGGCAGCATACAGCAGGTATGGGGCTGAGCTCTGCTGATGAAAAAAGAGAGATAGCCAGGTTCCTACAACAGAATCAGGGGCTGTGCTTCGTAGCCCTGGAAGACGAACATCTGATTGGCACCATCCTGTGCGGGGAGGACGGGCGACGCGGATATCTCTATCACCTGGCGGTTCAGCAGAATAAACAAAAGAAAGGGGTCGGTAAAAGCCTGTTACAGAAAAGCTTGAATGCCCTCAAAGAAAAGGGCATTCAAAAATGCCATCTTTTTGTCATCGCGGATAATCTTTCTGGTATCGCCTTCTGGGAACATGTCGGCTGGGAAATGCGCGACGACATTGAGATCATGTCCATCAACCTTGAATAATGGTATAGTTGTCTAATTTACGACCCAGCAGGAATGCTATATCGTATAACAGAATTCGCCTCGTTTTCGGCTGATACGTTGGAGGGTATCAATGGGAAAATTCATTGCACGCCGGCTGATCGCCATTCCAATTACTTTTATCATTATCACCATGGTTCTGTATGGCGTGATCATGCTTGCTCCTCTCGAAACAAGGATCAACCTGTATATGCCGAACACCCAAGCAAACCTGAGCGAAGAAGCCCAGGCACGCTTCAAGGCACAGATCGTCGAACGCTACCATCTGGATGAGCCATTTATCAATCAGTATGTATACTGGCTGAATGGATTGCTGCACGGCAACTGGGGCTACAGCCCGATTTTGAAAAATGGTGTGCTACCTGAGATCCTCTACCGTACACCCGTAACATTGGA
>DMDF01000198.1 GCA_003446605.1 Anaerolineaceae bacterium | reverse complement strand
ATTGTACAACATTTTGTTATGGAATGGCAAAAGTGATACGCCAGGTGTTATCTTGCTGTACCTTTTGTGAGGAACTGCCCACCACCTCAAACCAGGTATTGCCGGGTTTAAATGGGAAAGCATTTCCATCCCCATCCACCAGTGTCAGGGTAGAGCTGCTGGTCTCACGTTTCCAGTACACTGGGAAGATCTGACCATCACGCGCAATGAGGGCATCCCCTGAACCAACCATGTTTACATCCACCACTTCTTCGGTTGCGTTTTTCACATAAAAACTGTACGGTACGAAGAGGGTGACCACATTATCCGCGCTGATCGCTTCGTCTGTGGTCTTATCAACCAGCAGATCATAATTTTCATCTGCGACGGTAGCGGCATTATTCTGGTCCACATAACGTTGGTATTTTCCGCTTGTGCTATCATAAACCCAGCGGTTATAAACAGCGTTGGAAAAGTGCACAGTTACTTCCGTGGCTGGGTAACCGTTCACATCCAGCGTTTTACTGAAAAACATGCCGCTGATATCCTGCGCTTGATTATCAATGCCCAGTTTGGTCAATGCTTCTGGGAGCTTCGTCAGGTTAGCAAAAAGCAAATTATCTCCATCCACCGATTGTCGATACAATGCCGGGTAAGAGCTATTGCCTTCCACAACCAGACGTGGAGAGATATCGCTATTCCACATACGACTGTACACCGCTGAATAAGCACCGCCAAATAAAAAGGTTGCTTTGTAACTCTGTACAACCTGAATATCAAAAAATCGTGCCGAGCGCACCGGTCCCACTTGTTCGGGCGCCTGCCCATGAAACAGGGCAATAAAACGCGTGCTGCCAAATTCTGTGTAGTATTCATATACCAGATCCGCTGCGTTCAACCCATACTGCGGACGATGTTCTCTTGGAAGGTTTTCCACCTTCACCGCCGCCACCCTTTCATTCAAGGTTTGGGGGTCTTCCACTTCCAACCCGGTCAATGGGTTCACATTTTCAGGATATTCTGAGGGTCCAATGCCCTCAACTGGATAATCCGATGTGGGCACCACAGTCGGTTCTACTGTATCAGTAGGAAGATTTATCACAGTGGGGACATTAGTAGACTCTCCATCCACTGCAGCCGCCGGGGAACAAGCAGCCAACAACATTGCGATCAACATAAATAGGATAGTGTCTTTTTTCATTTTTACTCCAATGTTCATAGGCATTTTACCGCAATACTTGCATGCTTGCGTACAACCAGAGTATCATCTATAATCTGGTTTTCAGAGCGCAACCATGAACATTAAACGTTCGAGTTGGAAAATAGTTCCCGTCATCCTTTTTCTTGGCGTATTCATCCGTTTTTTGATCCTCTCTCCGCAAGGATTTCAAGAAAAGCTATGGTGGTTGGGTTCGGCAGTTTGTCACCAATTACCAGGGCATTCCTTCCATCTCAATGGGCTGCAATTTCCGCTGTGTGCACGCTGTACCGGCAGTTTCCTTTCCGCCTTCATTGCCATGCTGTTCTTCCTGGTGCGAGGGAAAAAACCTGCTATGCCACCCAAAGGGATCATAGCATGTTTCACCATATTCTTCTTTTTCTGGGTGGTAGATGGGATTAATTCTTTTTCTTCCGAAATATTGCATCAGCAGCTATTATACCCCCCCACCAATATATTGCGCTTTTTGAGCGGGATCGGCATGGGAATGGTGTTTGCATTGATCATCATGACGATTTTCAACATGGTTATTTGGAAGGACCAACAAGAAACCGCACTTCTGCAAGATTGGAAGCAATTGGGAGTGCTACTTCTGTGCGAAAGCACCCTAGTATTGTTCCCCTTCCTGCGCAACACCTTCCTTTTCCAGCTGGCTGGTTTTTTCAGCATTGCTACCGTTGTTATTCTGATCGCAGTGCTTTATACGATCTTATTTGTGGTCTTTACGCATAAAGAAGCTACTTATGTACGATTCAAAGAGCTTATATTTCCCCTTCTGGTAGGATTTAGTGCTGCGCTCCTTCAAATGCTGCTCATTGGGAATATGCATAAGAGCTTTTTCCCCTTTTCCAACTTTCCTTTGTGATTAAAAAAGAACAGGAGATTATTTATGGGTACCTTTTTAGAAATTTTTTCCGGCTTCGGGTTATCTGCCAGCGCCGGTTTGAATGCATACATCCCCCTTTTGGTAACTGCCTTACTAGCAAAATTCACCGACCTCATTCAGCTCAAAGAGCCATGGGATGCCCTAACAAGCGGGTGGATCATCGGTCTTTTAATGGTGTTAACCCTGATCGAATTCTTTGTAGATAAGATCCCGGCGGTCAATCATGTCAACGATGCAGTGCAATCCGTGGTACGACCAATCGCCGGCGCCATTGTTTTCGCTGCGAGTAGCAACATCATCACCAATATTCATCCGGTGCTCGCATTGGCATTGGGGTTGTTAGTGGCAGGCAGCGTAAACGCCATTAAAACCACTGCTGTGCGCCCGGCAGTATCCGCAACCACCGCAGGAGTAGGGAATATCCCGGTCAGCATGCTGGAAGATGTCACTTCCACCGGAGTATCCATCATGGCAATCGTGGTGCCTGTTGCAGTTGCTGTCCTCGCCTTGATCGTTGTGATTGGGGGAACTTGGTGGTTCGCCCGTCGCAAGCTGCGAATATGTTAAATTATCAAAGCAAATCCACAAGGTTCGGGGTCAGCGTGGTCTGGAACAGCTGCACTAATTCTTCCAACCCTTCCAGCGCCATGCGCCTCTCATGCCCGTTAATGTGAAGCGCTCGAAATTCATCCCGGTCCAAAATACTGTGTCTGCCATCGGGATACACCAGCAGGTCCAAAGCCAGGTCTTCATACGCAATGGAATCCATCTGATAGGTCATGGGGCGACAGATATTGCAGTACCAGGCTTTGATCACCTCGGTTTCTTCAATATGGACCTCATAGATATTGAACCATTTCTCGAATAAGTAATATTCATTGAAAAGGTCGCCCTTTAAAAAGACCACATTTTCAACCTGTACTCGCTCAATACCAAAGACAGCTTCTACCAGTAAACCCCGCTCAGTTTTACGAACCAGATCTCCCTGGTACTCAAAAACCGCTTCGCCCGATTCATTCTTCTTGATAATAGTGATCATTTCATTCATGGGTAGGATACCATAACAGGTCTTGTGGAGAAATTGCAATATGGATGGGAGCGCCACTCTCTCGCTTCTGTTCGTCACGGAAATAGAAAAAATTTCCGTTTGCCAGCTTGACCACCAAGCGATAGCCATCCCCGCGAAATTGAGAATCCTTTATTGTTGCTTTAAAACTGTTGATTTCTTCAGATCCCTGATGGATGCGCACCTGCACCGGCTTAAAAACCAACACACCTTCTTCGCCAGCAGTCTTCATCTGATCCGGGTTGGCAAAAAGCTGGAACCTACCAATCGCAGTGGAAACAGCCAACGGTTGAGCGTCCTCCAGGCGACCTTGGATCTGGTTCGTAAAGCCAATAAACCCTGCCAACCACAGGCTGTCAGGGTGGTTATAGATTTCCTCGGGTGTCCCTCGCTGCAGGATCTCGCCAAAATTCAACACTGCAACACTATCCCCAATCGTGAACGCTTCTTCCTGGTCGTGGGTGACATAGATGGTAGGAATATGCAGCTCTTTCAGGATGGCACGCAGTTCCTGTCCCAGCTCATCACGCAGCGCCTTATCCAGCGCTCCCAGCGGCTCATCCAGCATCAATAGGTCTGGGTTGGGGGCAATCGCCCGCGCCAGCGCCACCCGCTGCTTCTCCCCCCCAGAGAGATCCACCACCCTGCGTTCGGCAAAATCTTCCAGATGAACGATCTTCAAGGTTTCATCAATGCGCGCTTGAATACTGTCTCTCTGCCAGCCTTTCATGCGCGGTCCAAAAGCAATATTCTCGGCAACATTCATATGTGGGAAGAGCGCATAATCCTGGAACATCAATCCAAAATTACGCTTCTCTACCGAAATACCCTGGATATCCTTACCTGCCCATAAGATTGTCCCATCATCCGCTTGTTCCAATCCAGCAATGATGCGCAACAGAGTGCTCTTACCGCTACCTGATGGACCTAACAGGCAGAGCGTTTCATCGGCATGCACATCAAGATCGATCCCGCACAACAGGGGAGTACCCTCATAATCTTTCGTTATATGTTGGAGCGAAAGAATCGCTTTTTTCATGAGACTACATCCTGGGATGAGAACTTATCCATTATAAACATGGAAAATGCACACACCAACATTAAAATACATGCCATCGCCATTGCCTGACCATAATTCATCGCACCGGGTAAACTAAGATAACGATAGATCGCCACCGGTAACGTTGGAAAAGCTGGACGTGTGAGAAATGAAGTAGCGCCAAATTCACCCAGAGACAGGATGAAAGCATATAAAGCGCCTACCAGCATTGGTCGGCGGATCAGCGGTAAATCAATCTTGATAAGAACATTTATAGGAGAAGCTCCTAAAACCCCGGCAGCCGCATGCATATTCGATGGGATGGCTGAGAAGGCGGGGTAAAGGGTGCTGATCACCACCGGCAATGCAATTAAGGAGTGAGCAATAGGTACCAGTACCTGCGGAAAATCCTGAAAGAAGGATAACCGTGTAAAGGTAAGCAGGAAACCCAACCCCAGCGTCACCGACGAGGTTCCTAACGGTAAATTGACCAGCGCACGCAGCAACCCGGTACGGCGTACCCTGGTCAATCCATAAGCACTGATAACGCCCAGAACTCCAGCGATAAGGGTCGTTGCCAGCGCGTATAACACGGAATTCTTGAGAGCTTGAATAGGGGGCACATAGAACAAGGAACGCCGTGTGTTTTGAAACAATTCTTTGTAGAAATCCAGGGTAAACCCGGTGGAAATCTGCCCGATCTGTGTACGATCCGCTTCCAATCTAACCAGCGAACGCAGTAATAAACTGACCTCTGGCAGCACGAAGAACAGGATCACAAATACCAGCAGCACAGCCAGAAACACTTTCTGGGTATGGGTACGCGGTTTTTGCAGTCTTTCGTTTTTAATATCAGGGAGAAAGGCAATGCTGCCCGCTTTTTTCTCACGCAAAGTCAGCGCCGCGATACAGAAAGTAATCACCAGCTGTATCATGCTCAAGATACCTGCCATGGGAAGATCAAGCATCTGGGTAGTCTGTAAATAGATCTCCACTTCAAGCGTACTGAAGGCAGGTCCGCCCAGCAGCAGGATGACCCCAAAACTGGTGAAATCAAAAAGAAAAACCATCAGCAATGCTGAAATGATGGATGGTTTCAACAACGGCAGGGTGATCCTGCGAAAACGTTGCCAGGCATTGGCGCCCAGGATGCGAGCAGCTTGTTCCTGCTGCACCTCCAATTGAGCCCAGGCAGCGCCCACCATGCGCACGAAAACGGAGGTGTTGTAAAACACATGTGCCAGCAGGATAATCCCCAGCGTGTTCATCCACTGAATAGGGGGATTTTGTAGGTTGAAGATATTCATCAACAGCAAATTCAACCAGCCATGCGAACCCAAAAGGCTGTTGAAAGCAGCCGCCACTACCACCGTTGGTAAAATAAACGGCAACGTTACTGCCATATTGAAGAATTTCTTCCCTTTGAAATCAAAGTGAGTAAATACATATGCGATGGGGAAGCCCACCAATACCGTTAGCAAGGTAGAAAGGATCGCCTGGTAGATTGTAAAACCCAGCGGCTTGCCTATCTTGCTTAACAGGTCAGCTCGCTGCAAAGTCTGCTGTACCCCTTGCACGGCTTTTTCGAAAACAACCCCCAATGGCAGGACATAAAAGGCTAAAAGGAAAAGAATTGGTACCAGCCCCACAATATAAAAAACCTGCCGTCGCGAATTTTTCATCCAGAACCTTTACTGCAATACTGTTTCCTGCCAGGCTTGGATCCAAGCTTCCCGTGATGCAGCGATCTGTTCAAAAGGGAGCGTGGCAGGTGCATCAGGAATCTGAATATAAGCTTCAAATTCAGCAGGCAGCTGGGCATTCACATTCACGGGCAAGACAAACATATTCATGGGAATATCCTGCTGGAAAGGAACGCTCAACATATAGTCAATGAATTTCTGTGCCAGGTCACGGTTTGGAGTGCCCTCGAGAATACCCACAAATTCGACCTGCCGAAAACAAGCGTTTGTACCGATGATCGAAGCTGTGGGAGATTCTTGCAACGGCTCGCTGGCAAAGATGACCTCCGCTGCCGGGCTGGTGGCATACGAAACCACCATGGGCTGCGGTCCAAGCCCGGAGGATGCAGAAAAATTGGAATAATAGGCGGTTTCCCAATCATTCACCACCACAACATCATTCTCGTATAACTGCTGCCAGTAATCTAGATAACCTTCTTCTCCATATTGAGCGATAGTCGCCAGCAAAAAAGCCAACCCGGGTGAGGATACTGCCGGATTTTCCACCACCAGCATGCCAGCGTAGGTGGGATCAAGGAGATCATCCAGGTTCTGGGGAACCGCAATATCTCTGGCATTGAAATATGCCTTATCGTAATTGATGCAAACATCCCCATAATCCACCGGCAAAGCGCGATATTCCTCATCCAGAATAAACTCTTCAGAGATATCTGCCAGCATAGGGGATTGGTAGGATTCAAAGATATCCTCGTCAAGCGCTCGGGAGAGAAAGGTATTATCAACACCATAGAACACATCTCCTAAGGGAGCATCCTTGGTGAGAATGACCTTGTTCAAGGCACTACCAGTATCACCGCTCAATACGAAGTTGACCGTTACGTCATTTTCCTGTTCAAATTGACGGATCACATCCTCGCCAATAGCAAAGGAATCATGGGTAACCACTGTTAACGTACGAGGTTCCTCTTGCTGGCAGCCATTGAGAATAACAACCGCCAGTAAAGCTAAAATGGTACTTATTGTTATAGAATTTCTTTTCATCTTTGCTCCTTTCATAGATGGGTACGGGTATGAATGCAGAATGCCTTTCCTTGTGAGAGGGTAATTTCTGCATACACTGCGATCATTTCATTGCTGATCCCGCGCGTTTTATTCTGTTCCAGCGTTTCTTCTTTCAACGCGTATTTTAAATTGTTCGTATTGACGCCTATACAATCCCCTTCCATTGGAATGATGGAAACAATGTCTCCTACATTCCCGTGGATGGTGAGCGAATCACGAATCAGGCATATTTCTTCCACGCCGTCATCGAAGACAATATGGCATTTCCGGAAATCGGGGTGCAGCATAAGCAAAAGGTTGCCAATGGTTTGATCCAACCTGCCACCCAGCCCTGCCACCACCAGAATCTCACGGTACCCACGCTCCATTGCCACCCGGATAGCCAGTTCTAGATCGGTTTCATCTTTATCCTTATTAAATCGAATGATCTCGGTTTGCTGGTACTCCGCAATATCCAGATCGGAGGCAGAAATGGAATCCATATCCCCCACCACCAGCGCTGGTTTCAATTTCAATTTATGGATATGTTTCAAGCCACCATCCGCTGCCATCACAAAATCGCGCGCGTTCAACTGCGGTAAGATGAGACTATAATCGCGCACCACCCCGTTGACAAAGATTACTGCTCTATTCATACAAAAATCCCTCACGCGGCGAGGGATTTATTTTTTTCTATTCTCCCTCCGCCGGTATTATCCGGATCAGGTTTTACGGGTCGAAGATAGTGCTCTTCCTCTCAGCCGCTGTACGGCTCCCCGGATCTGTTCCTTTTATCTATACGTTTTAAGTATAGGATAGTTACACTATTCTGTCAAACCACACTTCAATCAAAGGAGGTCACGGAAATGAGGAAAGCCAGATTATGCTGTTGAGGGGATGACGTAGCTTCCTTTTGTACAACCTGAAAAGCATGGCGGCTGTCCATCCATTCGAGCAAGCTTTCCAGAATTCCCATGAAGGAATGCTGCTCGCCCACCTGGATGAAAGGAGCATTGGTTGGCAGGACAGGTCCTTCCAGAGACCAATTATTATGAACAACATTACGAACCACAACGATATCAGCGATTTCCTGATCGCGCAGCATCTTGAGAAACACACGCAATGTGGCAGTAATTTTCTCTGCAAAGGGCAGCAAGCGATTTTCTAATTTTCCACATTCCACAAGAACGGGAATATCATCCTTGTAGGATTGAAACGCCAGCCTGCCAGCTACATGCGCAATTCCCTGCGCTGCGGCGGAACCGTAGCGAGCAATCATGGCTTCATTCATATCAGAAAAGAAATACGCGGGCAGGGAATCTTTTAGAATAAGTTCATTTCCACGCACGATCTGCGAAGTCTGCTGGGAGGGCAGCACTTCATGCAGCGCCTGTGTTCCCAGAACCTCTAAAAACCCATTTAATAAACCGTACTGTAAGATCATATCCATCAAATTCGATCCTTAAAAAATCGCATGTTGAATTATAACCATAATCCCTGTGTTGTTTTTCCATTAAAATCAGGGTAGTGAGAAAAGCATGCCCACATTAAGAACTCTGCTGCACGACCATGACGAGGATGTCCGCCAGATCATCCTTGCCAAATGGGGATTTATTGAAACCAGCGAGCAATCCCCGCAGGTCATTAAATCCATCATCCAATCCGCCCTTGATAATGGCATTTTTATAGAGATCGTACAGACGCTCCCGCAGGATGTCAGAAAAGGCTTTCACGCCATCTTGCGTTCCGGTGGCAGGATGGCATGGTCGCAATTCAGCCGGGCATACGGGGATATCCGCATGATGGGTGCCGCCAAACGCGAACGGCTGCATCCAGAACGCGAGCCCATCAATGTTGCAGAGACCTTGTGGTACAGCGGTCTGATAGGCAGGGCATTTTTTGATGCAAAACCGGAACCCAGTGAATTCGCCTATATTCCCGATGAGATCATCCAGCTATTTGAACCCAACATCTCCTCCCTGCGTTCTCCCATCGGGAAGGAGCTTATCTTACCCAAAGGGAGCAGCATTAAACACGCCAGTGATGCCATTCTGGATGATATGTGCACACTGCTGGCAGGGCTACGCATGGGTAAAGAGATGGAAGAGATCCAACCCATGCGCACCATGTTCACAACAGCGCAGGTGCTGCTGCTGGTCCGTTCGATGGGGTTGTACAGCCCTAAAAAGGGTTTGAACGTGAATGCCGTTCAAGATCATCTCACCAAACCTCGCAATAGCGCGTTGCACGACGTGCTGCGACACTGGCTGTCAAGCAGTATTTTCCCAGAGATCCTTTTCATGCCCAATCTGGTTTTTGAAGGCGGGCTTAAGATCAATCAAACGGAAATACGCCGGCGAATTGTAGATCTGATGAAAAATATCCCTGACGGCACATGGTGGGATCTGAAATCCTTCATCCAGGAAATCAAGTCTTCCTATCCAGAGGTTCTACGCGTGGCGGGGGATATGGATGCTTGGTTCGTCAAAAGCCACGCATCGGATGAGATCCTGCGCGGATTTGAACATTGGGATGATGTGGAAGGTGCTTTTCTGCATTTCTTCATCACGAATATCCTGCACGCTTTAGGGCTTTGTGACCTCGCGGTGGATCGAAAAAGCAGCGAGATTGTGGGGTTCCGCTGGACAAAATGGAAAGACCTTGTTTCTCAAGAACCAGCCGAATCTGGAAGCGAACCAACAGGCAAACTATATACCTTGTCGCAAGGCAATGTGATCATCAGTGCCAGTTGCCCGCGTTCCCTGCGGTACCAGATTGCCCGCTTCTGTATTTGGAAGGGTATTCGCAGAGCGGAATACCAATACCAGGTAACGCCAGCATCCCTGCAGCATGCCAGGCAGCAAGAATTGCAGGTCAGCCAGCTGATCGGATTATTAAAAAAACACCTCACGCAAGAAGCAGCGCCTGGCTTTTATCAAGCGCTGCAGCGTTTTGATGAAAAAGGGGAATACGCAGCTATCAACAATTGTATATTGCTACGTATAAACGACCGTCGCATCGTTCAAACCCTGAAAAATTCCGACCTGCAAAAATACATCCTTGAGGAACTCAATCCAACCACCCTCATCATTCAGAGAAAGGGAATAGATCATTTGCAGGCAAAACTTACTGAGTTAGGTTACTTGTGCCAGATTGACGGGGAAGTATAATTTTCAAGTATTAATGCATGACTATCCTAAAATTGCGAGGTAAACATGGCAAACAGATTTGATTGGATCCAAAAAGAGTTGAAAAATCTCAAGAAAAATGGTCTTTACAACAACATCCGCACACTGGATTCCGCTCAGGGTGCTTGGTTAACCGTAGATGGTAAGAATGTCTTGAATTTCTGCTCAAATAACTACCTTGGATTGGCGAATAACCCACATCTGGTAGCCGCTGCTAAGAAAGCACTGGATGAATACGGCATCGGTCCCGGTGCGGTACGCACCATTGCCGGGACAATGGAAATCCACCACGAATTGGAAAGAAGGGTGGCTGCCTTCAAACATTCTGAAGCCGCCATTACCTTTCAATCCGGCTTCACCGCTAATCTGGCAACCATCCCCGCCCTGGTCGGCAAAGAGGATGTCATCTTCTCTGATGAACTAAACCATGCCAGCATCATTGACGGCTGCCGTCTGTCTGGGGCGCGCGTCATCCGCTACAATCACTGTGATCCAACCCACCTGGAACTGGTCATCAAGGAGAATGAAGGTACTTACAATCACGCTTTGATCGTGACCGATGGTGTTTTCAGCATGGACGGCGATATCGCCCCTCTTGACCAGCTTTATGATATCGCCAATGCCTATGACATTTTATTGATGGTAGATGATGCGCATGGCGAAGGTGTGCTGGGCAAAGGCGGGCGCGGCATTGTCGATCATTTCAACCTGCATGGTAAAGTAGATATCGAAGTAGGAACATTCTCGAAAGCCTTCGGTGTAGTTGGCGGGGTAGTCTCGGGTAACGCAAATATTGTAGAATGGCTGACCCAACGCGGCAGACCCTTCCTGTTTTCCAGCGCGGTTACACCACCGGATGTGGCAGCCTGCATCGCCGCCATTGACGTGCTGGAAGAATCTACTGAACTGGTGGACCGCTTATGGTCCAATGGCGCTTATTTCAAGAAAGAAATGGCTGCGTTGGGATTCGATACCGGCAATAGCCAAACCCCCATCACACCGATCATGCTGGGTGAAGCACAACTGGCACAGGATTTTAGCAAAAAATTGTTCGAGCAGGGTGTGTTTGCCACTTCCATTGGCTATCCCACCGTGCCGCAGGGCAAAGCACGTATCCGCGTGATGATCTCCGCCGCACACAGCAAGGATGATCTGGATAAGGGTCTGGCGGGTTTTAAGATAGTCGGAAGAGAGTTAGGTGTGATTTAGGGCGCGTTTCCATACGCGCTAAAACCATAAAGGCGGGAAAGAATCCCGCCCTACGGGAATTTTGGGGAGCATGTTTCCATACGCGCTAAAACCATAAAGGCGGGA